>CAMLIK010000003.1 GCA_946480175.1 uncultured Gilliamella sp. | reverse complement strand
GACGCATCAAGTCATCATTTTCATATTGTAAAGATGAAGTATCGATAGATACTTTTGATGCAAATTCTTTAAAACCAGCAGGTAATTGTTCAGACCAAAGAATTGTCATATTTGGTTCTGGAGAAGGCCCCATTGTATAAAGTGTATTTAAGAAACGGAAAGATGTTTTAGTGACAAGTGTACGTCCGTCAACACCCATACCAGCAATAGATTCTGTTGCCCAAATTGGGTCACCTGAGAATAACTCATCATATTCAGGAGTACGTAAGAAACGAACCATGCGTAATTTCATAACAAAGTGGTCAACAATTTCTTGCGCTTCTTTTTCTGTGATTAAACCAGCTGCTAAATCACGTTGGAAGTAAATATCAAAGAATGTAGAGGTACGACCAAGAGACATCGCTGCACCATTTTGAGATTTAACCGCAGCTAAATAACCAAAATAAGTCCATTGAACAGCTTCTTGTGCAGTAGTTGCCGGTGCTGAAATATCAAAACCATATTTCGCAGCCATCTCTTTAATTTGACCAAGTGCTCGATGTTGCTCAGCAATTTCTTCACGACGTTGCATAGTCATTGGTAAATCAACGCCATTTTCGAAGTCAGCTTGTAATGAAGTAAATTGTGCAAATTTATCTTGCATTAGGTAATCAATACCATAAAGAGCAACACGACGGTAATCACCAATGATACGTCCACGGCCATAAGCATCAGGAAGACCAGTAATTACACCTGATTTGCGGCAACGAAGGATATCTGGAGTATAAATATCAAACACACCTTGGTTATGAGTTTTACGATATTCAGTAAAGATTTTTTTGACTAATGGATCTAAAGTTCTATTGTAAGCTTTACAAGAATTTTCGATCATTTTGATACCACCAAACGGGATAATCGCACGTTTTAATGGTTTTTCGGTTTGTAAACCAACAATCTTCTCTAAATCCTTTTCGATGTAACCTGCATCATGAGCAGTAATAGTAGAGATTACACTTGTATCAAAATCAACTGGCGTATGAGTGGAGTTTTCAAATTTGATACCTTCCATCACTTTATCCCACAATTTTGTGGTTGCTTCTGTAGCACCAGCTAAGAAAGATTCATCACCCTCATAAGGTGTGTAATTTTTTTGAATGAAATCGCGAACATTGACATTACTTTGCCAATCACCCTCTTTAAATCCTTTCCAAGCCTTTGCTTGTACTTCGTTTAAATTACTCATAGTTATTAACCTCAGGTTTACAAAAATATCCATCTACTCTTACATAAGGGTAAATATTATAAAAATCAATGTGGTTTACGTAAATGTAAAGCCCAATTAGGGATAGCAATTAACAGCCCCCCTAAAATATTTCCGATAGTAACAGGAATTAAATTATTCACAATAAAATGTTCAACTGTTAATGCTTTAAATGCATCAGGAGAAACCCCAACAGCAGTCCAAAACTCAGGCGACGCAAAATTGTTAATTACAATTCCCATAGGAATCATAAACATATTTGCAATACTATGTTCAAAGCCACTAGCAACAAACATTGCCACGGGCAACACCATAATTAACATTTTATCAAGCAAACTGCGACCAGCATAACTCATCCAAGCGGCTAAACAAACCATTAAGTTAGCTAATAAACCAAGGAATACAGCTTCGATAAAAGTATGATGTAATTTATGATCTGCGGTTTGTAATACATTCAATCCCCATAAACCATTGGCAACCATATATTGCCCAGAAAACCAAATAATTGCGACAAACAGTATAGCACCAATAAAGTTACCAATATAGACAAAAATCCAGTTACGAAACATCTTTACCCAACTAATTCTATGCGTCATTTTAGGTAAGATAGTTAAAATGGTTGAAGTAAAAAGATCTGTTCCACAACATACAACAAGCATTAAACCAAGCGAGAAACAGATACCGCCAACTAATTTAGCTAAGCCAAAAGCAACCGTTGCCGTGCCGGTTGTAGCAGTAATATAGAAAACGAATGCGATAGAGATAAAAACACCTGCAAGAATAGCAGATAAGATAGTACTACTAGGGTGTTTATTAACTTTATAGTTGCCAAGTTCCTCGGCGATTTGGGTCATTTGTGCGGGAGAAAATGAGTCCACAAGCTTATCATTACTCAATGTTGACATCCTCAAAAAAACTATGCTTTTATGAGACGCATAGTATACTCAAAAATTGAAGTAGATCACGTTTTTTTTATTAAATAACATTAAAACTATAAAATCATAAATTAATAATTATATAAATCACCAATAAGTTAGCCACAATTTAAAAACTTTAATTTAGGTTAGACAAAGTGACTAATGATCATCTATTTCATAATTACTTATTATCAAGAATTTTACTAACTTTGATAAGATAATTTCGTGACTCTTGAGAAACATGTGAAGTCACTAATTTTCGATAAACTTGCTGAGGTGTCATCGAATTAATTATATTAATTGCTTCATTTCGATCATCAGAAAATGTGCGTAATACACTACCTGCACCACCATTATAGGAGGTTATCATCGCATATCGTAATGAAATTGGATTATTTATACCTGCTAAATACTTCGTTTTTAGAAGAGATAAATAAGCGGTTCCCATATCGACATTATTACGAGGATCAAGTAAAAATTGACGACTTGGTTCGCCTGATTTACCTCGCATCTTGAAGATATCACGACCAGCAGTATGTTGTTGTACTTGCATCAATCCTAATGCATCTGTGCGACTAACAGCATAAGGGTTAAATGCAGATTCGACTTCCATAATCGCTAAAATCAATCGTTCATCAATAAAGTAACGATTTGATGCTTCAGTAACTAAAGGTAAGAATTTTTTTGCGCGTTGATTAATATGATTTGGAACAAGTTTAATTTCAATGTAAGTAATTTTATGAGATTCTGATGAGCGGACTTTCAAATTGTTGGCAAGCAAATAATCAGCAAAGCTATTTGCTCTTCCACTCCAACGAATTGGTTGTCTTTCCTGATCAAGAACCTGATTGTATAAAAAAGGCTCTTCAGATAAATTCTGACTTATTTTATCTCGCCTTATGATATCAACTGGTTCAGGCATAAGTAATGTTGATACAATCGCTTCCTTCAAATTATTAATAGGTGTATCAGATAAAGTCTCAATGGTAATTACTCCTGAAACAAAGTTGATATGAACTCGAGTTTGTAAATTATCTTCATATTGAACATAATCTTTAGGTCCGGCAATTAGGACCTCTTTAGGTCCCCAAATCTGTTCTATATTATTAGCGTACTGACTTATTAAAATATTAAATGCGTTGGTATCTTTTACGTAATAGTCTTCGTCAGTTTTTTTGTTATTTGAGCCGGGACAGGCCGTTAATAAAGTTACTGAAATGAGTAATGTAAGAATTTTAAAATTGTTTTTCATTGTTAGACTCTCAATTTTCAGGTTTATATCCATCAATAATCACATCTTCACCTTCAAACAAAAACTTCACCATTTCGGTTTCAATTTTTTTACGATGTTCTAAATTCATCATATTAAGTTTATTTTCATTAATTAACATTGTTTGTTTTTTAAGCCATTCTTGCCAGGCTAACTTGGAAATTTCATTATAAATACGCTTGCCTAGCTCTCCAGGATAAAGCTGAAAATCCAGACCTTCGGACTCTTCTTTTAGATAATGGCAATAAATAATACGACTCATATTTATTCCTATTTTAGTAAGGATCATTAATTAACCGCTAATTATACCCGAAAATAATTACAGAAAAGAATAAAATATTTATCTTTCTTAAATGAATATAAATTCAATAATAATGAATAAATATTTACTTTACTATCTCTGCAAATAACATAGAATATAAAAAGATTGTTGGTTAATATAAGGATTGAATAATGCAGCCAGAAATAACACGAGAACTTTTTGATAAAGTCATTTTACCCGTTTACTCTCCAGCTAAATTTATACCGGTAAAAGGAAAAGGCAGCCGTGTATGGGATCAACATGGTGAAGAATATATCGATTTTGCTGGTGGAATAGCGGTTAATGCACTTGGTCATTGCCATCCTAGGTTAATAAATGCGTTACACCAACAAAGCCAACAATTATGGCATGTCAGTAATGTTTTTACTAATGAACCGGCTTTACGCCTTGCCCAAAGACTTATTGATAACACCTTCGCAGATCGTGTTTTTTTTGCTAATTCAGGGGCAGAAGCAAATGAAGCCGCTTTTAAATTAGCAAGATACTATGCGGCTGAAAAATATAGCCCTTATAAAACTAAAATTATCGCATTTTATCAATCTTTTCACGGACGCACCTTTTTTACTGTATCCGTTGGTGGACAAGCTAAATATTCCGATGGTTTTGGACCTAAACCTGCTGATATTATTCATGTCCCTTTTAATGATTTAAATGCAGTTAAAGCAGTAATGGATGATCACACTTGTGCCGTGGTGTTAGAACCTGTACAAGGAGAGGGAGGGTTAACATCAGCAACACCAGAATTTTTAAAAGGTGTAAGAGCACTTTGCGATCAATATAATGCCCTATTAGTCTTCGATGAAGTGCAAAGTGGTATGGGACGAACAGGTAGCTTGTACACTTATCAACAATATGGTGTTGTGCCTGATATTTTAACTTCCGCCAAAGCACTTGGCGGCGGCTTCCCGATTAGTGCAATGCTAACAACCAATGACATCGCATCAGTCATGCATCCAGGTGTCCACGGTACGACTTATGGTGGCAACCCACTTGCCTGTGCTGTTGGTTGCGAGGCTTTTGATATTATCAATACGCCTGATGTACTCCAAGGCGTACAAAAGCGTCGGGCAATTTTTATTGAACAACTTGAAAATATTAATGATAAATTCAAAGTATTTCGAGAATACCTTGGTAAAGGATTACTTTTAGGCACTGAATTACAACCAAAATTTCATAGTAAGGCTCGCGACTTTTTAAATGTGGCTTCTGAGTGTAAAGTAATGATACTAAATGCAGGGCCAAATGTACTACGTTTTACCCCTTCACTAATCATATCTGAAGACGAAATAAAAGAGGGAATGAACCGACTTAGTACCGCAGTCGAAAAAGTTGTCAATTCCTAAGTTTTTCTATACAGTAACGGCATTTTAAGTGATTAAGTGCCGTTAATGCACTTAAAGGATATTGTTTATGACCGACATTCGACCATTAAATTATGCGAAAACGCATTTTATTTTAAGTGCTCCAGACATTACTCATTTACCCGTTGATACCGGCGTTGAAATTGCATTTGCCGGACGCTCAAACGCAGGAAAATCAAGTGCACTTAATACATTAACTAATCAAAAATCTTTAGCAAGAACCAGTAAAACACCGGGGCGCACTCAACTAATAAATTTATTTGAAGTTGAGGAAAACTGCCGCTTAGTTGATTTACCAGGTTATGGTTATGCACAAGTACCAGAGGCTATCAAACGCAAATGGCAAAAATCTCTTGGTGAATATTTGCAAAAACGAGAGAGTCTAAAAGGTTTGGTTGTATTGATGGATATTCGACACCCTCTAAAGGATTTGGATCAACAAATGATTGAATGGGCAGTGTCCGTCAATATTTCGGTAATGCTGCTACTAACTAAAGCAGATAAACTGGCTTCCGGTGCCCAAAAAAAGCAAGTAAATATGGTTAAAGAAGCCATTTTACCATTTCAAGGAGATATATCTGTTACACCATTCTCATCACCAAAGCGTGTTGGATTAGATGCGTTAAAACAAAAATTAGACAAATGGTTTAGCCAGCAATAAAGGAACATAATGAATAACAGTGCATTTTCTTTTCAAACTTTATCGCCAGAACTTATTCTTGATAGTTTAGCTACCATCGGAATTTACGTCGATTCAGGTCTTACCGCTTTAAATAGTTATGAAAATCGCGTATATCAATTTTCGGACGAAAATCGTACTCGTTATGTCGTTAAATATTATCGGCCACATCGGTGGAATAATTCACAAATTATTGAAGAGCATCAATTTACTCAACAATTATCACAGGCAGATATTTCAGTTATTGCACCTCTGGTAATTAACAACAGTACTGTACATGAATATCAGGGCTATCTATTTGCATTATTTCCAAGTGTTGGCGCAAGACAATATGAAATCGATAATTTAGAGCAATTTGATTCAGTTGCAACCATGCTCGGTCGAATTCATCAAATTGGGGCAAAACAACCTTTTGAACACCGTCCAACCATAGGTTTGCAAGAATATCTTTACCAACCTCAAGAAATTTTGTTATCTAACGCAATCATCCCGAATAAAATCCAAACAGATCTTAAAATCATCCTCCGCGATTTAATTAAAACTGTTGAACAACATTGGCATAACGATTGGCAACCAATTCGACTACATGCCGATTGCCATCCCGGAAATATTTTATGGCGGGATGAAGCTATCATGCTTGACTTCGATGATGCAAGAAACGGTCCAGCAATTCAAGATATTTGGATGCTATTAAATGGTGATCGCCAACAAATTCAGTTAGCGAATTTTATTGAACTTTACGAAGAATTTTTCTTGTTTGATAATAATCAATTGAAATTAATTGAACCATTAAGAGCAATGCGAATGGTTCACCACTTGGCATGGATTATTCAACGTTGGCACGATCCGGCTTTTCCGCGAACCTTTCCTTGGTTAACTGATATTGATGTTTGGCAACAACAGTTAAAGCAATTTAACCAACAAATTGAAGCAATGAAAGCCCCACCATTAAAGTTAATATCAATAATGTAAACTTAACATACTATTCAATCTTTTTTAGATTTAAAAAAGTGAATAACTCATCTAAATTCGGCGATAATAAAACCAGCTTTTCTTTCTGAATTTTAGATAACTGCTTGATACGATATTCTAACTTCAAGGCAGTAGCTCTCCCCTCTACACTAAGCTGGTAAACAACGGTAAAATCTTGATGTCCTTTTAAATATTTCGCCCCTTTACCCATCTGATGTTGATGTAATCGACGGGCTACATCAGTAGTAATACCGGTATACAATGATTGTTTGGTGGTTCGGATGATATATAAGAACCATATTGAAATGTTGTTTTCCATAAAAATAGATGTTAATCCAATAAACTAACCGGATAATAGTATTAATTTTTTCTACAATGAGATAATTCACTATATTAATCAAGAAAAATCTCACACTAATCTAAATGATCCGTCTGATTTAATACTTCGATACTAAAAATGCCTGGTACATCAAAATCAGTTTGTTGATAATTTACGATACTAATACTTGAATTACCTAATATAGTTGTTTTTTCTAGATGATCTTGCCATGCGCCTCCTGTAATAACATATATAAGCTGCCTTAATAATGAACCATGTGAAACAACAAGGATATTTCCATGATAATGTTGATCAACTATGTCCCTTATTACACAAGTTGAGCGATCAAGTAGCTCTTTAAAACTTTCACCTTTATTATCTAATGTAGAATATTTTTGGGCATTCTGTTCGAAATTGATAAAATCTTCATTTGAATAATAATCAGGTACAAATTTTTGTTCCCAATTACCAAAACTAATTTCTCTTAATCCATCATGAAAATCTAAATTAATATTGCGATTAGCAATAATATAGTTAGCGGTATCAACCGCTCTTTTTTGTGGACTTGAATAAGCAAAATTAAAATCTATATTTTTCAAAGCAATTCCTGTCTGTTTGGCTTGTTTAATTCCTTTTGCTGTTAAAGGTGAATCGGATGAACCTTGAAAAAGTTGTAATTGATTGAATTCTGTTTCTCCATGGCGTACAAAATAGATACTCAAGTTTTTCAACATAAGACAATAACCTCTAATTTTACTGATCGGTGAAATACTTTCTTATATTTATCGATTTAGTTACATAAATAAATAGTGAAAAATAGATCAGAAAATAAACCATATTTATTTTGGTTCCCACTTTATAGGAAGACAAATAAACAATTTCAACAATAGTAGTGATGAGACATAAGATAAAATAAAAAGACAAATAAATAGGTGTCTTAATATTTTTAGTCACAATAAAAAAGATAAGCAAACTAATAAAAGATAAAAGACTTATATAAAGTAATGTAGAAAATAGATCAAATTGAAATTGAGTAAAATTTAAATATAAGTCATAACTAATTGAGAAAAAATTAACAATTAACACGATTAAAATTAAACTAATTGATATTTTTTTCATAATTAACACCTCAATTTAAATTTTACTCTACTAACTATAGAACTTAGGTAACAATTGAAAATCGCTTTGTATTATTATATTTCAGACTTAATAATCACTTTTAAAACGGATTGTTTAGGGTCTGTTGATAAATCTATTGCTTCGCTTAATTTATCTAATGGAAATACATGCGTTATCATCTCATCGGTATTGAGTTTTCTTTTTTCAAGAAGACCCAATGCCTCTGGAAACTCATAAGGTGTAACTGAATATGTGCCAATTATTGAGATTTCATCTTTGAAGAAACGACTTGCATCAAGAGTTACTAATTTATTTTTATCAAAACCAGAAAATACAATTATCCGACCAGCTCTTCTTACCATATTAACGGCATCAGAAACTAAAGAGGAAACACCAGCAGCAATAACAATTACATCTACACCTTGTCCATTAGTTATCTGATTTACTTCACTAATAATATCTTTTTCGGTTATATTAATTGCATAATCACAGCCAACTTTAAGTGCTTTTTGTAATTTATATTCCGACATATCACTAACAATAACTTTATTAGCGCCTTTTATTTTCGCTAGTTGAGCATGTAATATTCCTATCGTTCCAGCCCCCATAATGAGTACACTATCATCTGGCCTAATATCAGCTTGTTTTAAACCGTGCAAACAACAAGCAATAGGTTCTATCAATGTCGCTTCTTCATCGGTTACCTTATCTGAAACTTTATGAGTGAGATGCTTTAAATGTAATTCAGGAATACGAATAAACTCAGCAAAACCACCGGGATCGATATTATTTGTTCTAAATTGCTCACAAATTGTATAATGGCCTTTGTTACAATAATGACATGTAAAGCAAGGTACATGTATTGCTGTGATTACCCTATCGCCTAACTCGTAATTATTTATATTTTTGCCCTTTTTTACGATTTGACCTACAACCTCATGACCAAGAACAGTAGGTTTAGTCACCGAATCACTCCTTATTTTTTGTATATCCGTTCCACATAAACCACATGCAAGCATTTTAATTAATACTTCATTATCAGAAATTTCGGGAGTAGGAAGATCTTCGGTTCTAAGATCATTTTTTTTATAACATACAGATGCTTTCATCTTAATTATCCTTTTTTAATTTAAACTCTAAACTGGTCTTAAACTCAAAAAATGGTTTGTAATAATCTGCAAATATTTGATGATAATATTCCGTCATTTTTGGATTAGGTATATAGCGTGCTATTGGGTTATCAAATTGAATATGCGCATTTTTATCTAGATAATGATTTTCATACCCAGCTAACATTACACCACCTTTACAAACCGCTTCTTTAATATTACAAGATAGTATTTCTCTACCAAGAATATCTGCTTTGAGCTGTAACCAGAGTGGATTTTTAGCTGCGGCACCAATTACTTTTATAATAGGATGATGAGTTACCGTTAATTGCTCAATAGTTATAAGTGTATTTTTTAATTCAAAGCATAATCCTTGAAAAATACCTAATAAAATATCAGATAAAGTCGTGTTTTCACCAAAACCATACCACAATCCTTTCGAGTCAATATTTCGTTTCGGTGGACCACTTCCGCGTAGGTGTGGTATAAATATATTCAGACTATTTTTAATATAATTTATGTCGTCAAGTTTGTTTAAAAGTGATTCAATTAATAAATCAAAATTTTCATCGGTTACCGAAAAAGTGCGTTTGAACCACTCTATGCTATATCCAGCAGAAGGAAGTGATGCATACAGGGTGTATAAATCATCTTTAACATATTTGCCAAACGATAACTGACTAGTTAAAAACGATTTATTGAAATTTACTTTTTCAAGTAATAAAAGGAGTCCTTCAGTTGTACCTGTTGAGTTTAGAATTTCACCAGGTTTTAATTCAGCAGCAATTGAACCACACATGTGATCATGTCCACCTATAGCAACAAAAATAGGCTGATTACAATTCAGTTTAGCGGATATAGTTGAGGTTAACACTTCTATATTTTTGCCGGATTGAGTAAAATCAGCAAATAGATGGTTGATAGCAAAAGCCGATTGAATTTTTTCAGACCAACAATGATTTTTTAAATCATAAGCAAGCGTTCGCGAAGCTAATGAACACTCTGCTCGCTTTTGATTTGTTAATTTATATGCAATATATTCCGCAATGCATAACCATTTAACTTGTTGCAAATTGATATTACAGTTTTCTCTAATCCATAAAATTTTAGTCAAACTATAATTACTATGAATAGGAATACCAGTAATAGAATAAAGTTCTTCATCAGAAAATTTCTGATTAATATCTGCTAAATTTTTCTGTGTTCGAGTGTCATACCAAGTGATACAAGGACCAACAACCTCACCTTCTTCATTGATAAGTACACCTGATTCACCAACACTTGCAATTACGATATTTTTGACTTTTTCTGAATATGAAAGAGAGTTTATGGTTTGAATAAGACCCTGTTCCAATTGACTATATAATGCTTCAATATCAAAGTCATAACCATATTTGCTATTAATTTTTGGTGTCGCAAATGAGTAGCTATCAATCAATTTTAGTGATAGCAATTCAAAAACGCATAACTTACAATTTGTTGTACCGATATCAATGCCGATCGAGTACATATTAACCTCCTTATTTACTTTTATTTTAATTATCATACTTAAACAAACCCAAAGCGCTCTCAAATAAAATTACATTTATTCATACATTTATTTTTTTGGTAACCAATTTTTTGATAGTTTTATCCTTATCTAGATAACAGTAGCTATCAGATTATTTCATTTCATAAATAGGGTTAATTATATTGAGTGCGCTCTTTTTTCTAGCTTATATCCCATGTTTTTTTAGTATGACGATATAAAAGGAAGCAAGTAATAAAGATAATTGGAATTAATGCTAAGGCGATATAGTTTCCTTCAAACACTTTTACTGCCCAAAAGCGGTACGGGTTACCACCATCTAAGAGGCTTGAAAATTCACCATCAGTTTTAACCGGAAAATTAATACTTCTTGCAATATTAGTAATAATTGGCGCTACTGAAGAAGCAACATAAAGATTCACAATTAAGCAAGGTATACCAATTATAAATGATCTAACAATATTACCTCGGCAAGCTAATACTACCATCGAAATAGGGACCCAAATATTGGTTAAATCACCTAAAGGTAATAATCGATTTCCCGGTAAAACAATTGATAAAATTAATCCTACAGGGATAAGTAACAACGCAGTAGATAATACAGATGGGTGTCCAACAGCAACTGCAATATCTAAACCTATATAGAGATTTTTTCTATTAGGGAATTTTTTATTTAAAAATTGCTTAACGGCATCAGATAAAGGTAGTAAACCTTCCATCAATAATTTGACCATTCTTGGCATAATTAACATCACTGCACCTAAATTAATGGCTAGATTTAAAATACCTTTAATATCATAACCAGCAGCAATACCAATTGTGGCACCAATAACAAAACCAATCATCATTGGCTCACCAAAAATACCAAATCTTTTTTGAATGGTTTCAGGATCGGCATGTAATTTCTGTAATCCCGGAATTTTATTTAAAATAAGATTACCTAAAACACCAATAGGAAAGAAAATCACAGATGATAGCGTCGGTAGTGAAATACCCGGAAGTTCAAAATATTTTTGAATCATTGGCGCACACCAATCTGCCAAAACAAAGGTAATTACAGCTGTTACTCCAGCGATAATTAATCCATACATAAAACTACCAGTACTGCTATACACTAAAGCTCCGACAAAAGTAAAATGCCAGAAATTCCATAGATCAATGTCTACCGTTTTAGTCCAGTTGAGTGTTAACATCACAATATTGATGATAATCGTCATTGGAATAACAAATGGAGCAATTGGCGATGCCCATGCAATTGCAGCTAATGGTGGCCAACCAAGATCAATAACAGGTAAATGAATTCCAGCATGTTCAACTAAATCAGTTGTTGCACTACCAAGACTGGTCCCTAATAAATCGAAAATAACAAAAATACCGACAAATCCCATACCTATCGTTAAAGATGAACGCATTGCCCTACCTAGTTTAACACCTAAGCAAATCGCCATAAGAAATATTACAACAGGTAACATCACTGTAGGCCCAAAACCTAATATGTATTGAACAATTTCAAGTAATTTATCAGCCATGATCAATCTCCTTTTAGGATCCTAACGATTTCTTCTAAAACATTTTCTTCACCTATAGTAGTAATCAATGGTACACCATTAATAATCGGTGTTTTCTCCAATTTATAAGAAACTTTAGATGTCACAATGATTAAATCAGCCATTCCATCTTGAGATTGCACGGTTGCAACATCAGACTGAATATTTTCAACTTCAATACCATGTTGCGCGCAATAATTTTTAACTTTTTCTGTAGCAATAGTTGAAGTTGCAATACCACTAGTACAGGCAAAAATAATTCTTTTTTTCATAATACATCTCCTTATTTCAAAATATCTTTTAAAATATTTTTGATTTCAATTTTGTTATTACTTTCAACTATTTTTTGCAAGATCATGTCATTGCCAAATGATGATGCTAATTTCATCAAAAAAGTTAAATGCGTGTCTGATTCTTTAAGTAATAGTCCAAAAACAATGTTGACAGGTAAATCCTCATCAGTTTCAGCATTTTTAAAAATAATTCCTTTTTTACTGGTTACGATAAACATGCCATTTTTTTTAACAAATTCACAATCTACATGCGGCATAGCAACATTTAGCGTTTTCAATTTCAATCCTGTTGGATGGTTGTTCTCCCTTTGAATAACTTTTTCTAAATATTGATCTGTCACATAATTATTTTTTGATAATTCATGACTTATATACTTAAACATATCTTCACGATTTGCGAATTCTTGGTTTAAAAATATAATATTGTCATCCAATTGCTCTAATTCCATAATTACCACCTATATTGTTATTTTAACGATGGATGTTTAATAAATTCATAGATAGGATTTTGTTATAAACAACTTGTTGAACATCACCTTTTGCTTTAAGCAGAACTTTAATCAGATTGTATTCATTATTATTAGCAACATATTGTTTACCAATTGAACTAATATAAGCTCTTCGTAGATCGCCGCCTATATTGAGTTTAACTACGTTGTATTGGCTAATTTTTTGCAAAGTTTTATCATCTATTCCTGAACCACCATGAATAACAAGCGATACTGGCGAAATCTCAGAGAGTTTACCTAACAGATCAAAATCAATTTTAGGCTGTTGTTCAAATCCATGCACATTACCAACAGAAACAGCTAAAGTTGCACATCCTGTTCTTTTGACAAATTCTTGAACTTGGTTAGGATCGGTTTTACGATCTGCCTCATTAACTTCATCATCTTCTTTTCCTGTTATCGCACCTAATTCAGCTTCGACTGGAATATTATATCCGCCACAAAAGTCGACAACTTTTTTCGTCAATTGAATATTTTCTTCAAAAGGCAAGTGAGAACCATCAATCATAATTGAAGTGAATCCGGCTTCAACTGCTTGTTTAACATCTTCAAAGGTTTTTCCATGATCTAAATGTAAACAAAATGGTGTTTTCATCGTACTTGCTCGATTTCGTACCATATCGACAATATATTTGTAACCAGATAACACAATGTTTGTTGGTGCAATTTGAACCATACTTGGAATATTACTTTCCTCAATTGCATCTAATATGGCTAATGTTGTTTCCAAATTTGTCGTATTAAACGCTCCAGCTAAAGTTTTTTGTTTTTTAGCTTCACCTATTAAAGTATACCCATTGACTAATGCCATAACTTACTCCTACTTTCGTCTTAGTGTTGTCCCCAAGTAGTTAACATTTGACTTTAACCAGACATTTCCAAATTCGATTGGATGACCGTCATCAAAGAAAACTAATTGTTCTAAATGAAGAACTGGAGATATATCACTAATATTTAATATATCTGCCCGTTCTTTGCCTACCACTCGAGCTGAATAACGACATTCCGAGTGATCAATTTTCTTTTGAGTAATTCGCTCTAATTCACTAAATAAACTATGTTTTGTAAAATCAACATGTTCTATTTCAGGACATAAAGACAAATTGATTCTATTTTCAATAAACATAATTTTTTCGCCATTAACGCTTCGTACTCGTTCCATATAAAAAATATTAGAATTAACTGGGACTTGTAATTTGCCACTAATATATTCATTTGCTTTCTCAACTCGTTTGGTAATCACTTCTGTTGTGAATTTAACATGTTGCATTTCTAGTGATTCTGCAAATGACTGTAAACCATAACCTAACTGATAAGATATATTCTCAGCTTTAACATAAGTCCCCTTGCCTTGAATCTGTTCCAAGACTGATTCGTTAATAAGTAATTCAACCGCTTTTCTAACCGTGCCACGACTAACAGAGAGGATATTCATAATTTCATTTTCAGAAGGGATTCTATCTCCAAACTTTAAATCTTTTCGATATATCTGATTTCTGATCCATTCTTTTACTTGTACATAAAGTGGTGTGCTAGAAAATTTATTTATATGCATTTATTACCTCAAATATTGGTTAAGTTAAATATACATCTATAGACAGCCATATACAACCATATACAACCATAAATTACTAAAATTGTGAGAAGTATCACATTTTTATATCTTATGGTTATCTGTGGAACTTAGATAAATTAAGTTTTTTCTATAATTCTTATTCAATAAGAATATGTAATTATTGAAGAAATAACTTTATCTTGCAATTAAAAAGTATTGGTTAATTTTATTAATGAAATATTTATAACTTAAAATCGAAAGTTATATGTCAATATACAATTAATTTATAAATAACTTTATATTGTTCAAAACTACCTTTAGATATAGCTTTGTTGCTTGTTTTAATAAGATTGATTGATTTACTTTAATGGGCATAATGTTTAAGATAACTTAATTTTTTGATCTAGCTTAGGACTACAAAATTTGAATAACTTTGCAAAAATTATTGAAATTGAACGTGACAACATGAAATTTGCCTACGTAGAAAATGATGAAATCAATTATCTAGACCTTTTCGACCAATTTTTGGCGGAAGAAGGCCATCATGAATTACTCGATCCAAGTGATAGAATTGAGCGATATACTTATTTAATCGATCATGGTCAAAGCAAATTCATTTTTAAAATTGATGGTGGAGTTGAACACCGTTTAGAGCGTCGTTTGATAGCCAAACTTACTGGTGATTTTTATTTCAATTTAATTCATAAGTTAGCCAAAATCGCTTTAGACAATTGTGATATTGCTTATGAACTTTATTTGGTTGCATTTGATAAAGTGACTAAACGTCATTATATGATTTTCAATTTTATTGAAGGTCGCTCTTTAAAATGGGAAGAGATGAAAACCTATAGTGAACAAATAAAAAACTGTATTGAGAAGTTACATAGCTATAATCTAGTTTCGAATGATGTTCACGGAGGTAACTTTATTTTAACTCCAGACGGCAAAATTAAAGCTATCGACTTAACCAACTCTGGTTTTATTTGGCTTACTAAAGCTAATGATGCAATCGAATTACGCGAACGGTTTGGTATTAAAATAAAAGTACCCGTTATGGCGATGGCCATTAAAAAATTTACGCACGGATTTAAACGATTATCACGGAAAATTCGTGGTAAAGAAGATTAATAATTATAATGAGAGAAGGATAAACTTTTCTCATTTTCCTGCCAAAATCATATCCAATTCGACATAATAAATAGTATTTTTTCTGATATTTTTTATAATGAAAAAATATTTAAATCCTTCTATTCTAAATACTAGTAAATCCTTGTACAACCATATAGAATTAAACTAGTCAAACAAAGAAGGATGAGTTATGAGAAAGTTAATTGGTTTTACTGTTTTAATCATCTTGCTTACTGGTTGTGCTTCTCACAAAATGCTGTCAATCTATCAAAATAAAGATATAGAAATCACACAAAACTCTTCTGGAACAGATATTATAAATAAATATAGCACTTCTCGACCTATTACCGTACTTCATTCTTCATTATCACTCTGTATTGCGCAAGAACTTGATAATAGCCCAGTAGTTTTGAGCAGTGAAAACTATTTAGGTTCAGCATGGTGGCCGTATTATAATATGCCCATGCAACAAGCTATTACTATCAATGGTGGAGATACCATCAAATTAGTTGAAGGTAATAATATTGTTGCCAATGCTGTTACCAATTATCAATCGCAATCTAAATATTTTGTCAGTTATACCTTAACAACAACGCGCAAGGCCAAAAATATCTACTATTTATTTAGCAATATTAAACAAGCCCAACAATATACCAGCTCTATTGGAAACGACGGTTTTGAAAATGTAAAAACCATAGAAAGAGCTCATCCAGACTTAGTTATTGAAGCACTAAATAAAGAAGTCGATAAAATTCAAGCTTGCTTATTACGTTAATAAAACCCCATTCCTCAATAAAAAAGTTGAGGAACGGGGTTTTTGAGTTTAAAAATCGTTCAAAAATGACTTATTGAATCATTTTTCGATAGTGTTTTATAAAAATCATACTTATAAATTAGTCATTACTAATTTTGTCATTTTAAAGATCTCTTCAATATAAAAACCATTATAAATCAATAATAAAATTCATAATGAACTTACATTAATTACATAATTAGTTTGTTAACTTTCCTATTCTTCTGATTTCTATCAGCCTAACTATACTGCATATGTACTATAAAAACATAAAGAGGTTTAGTTATGAGCATGCTTCAAGATATAAAAGAAAACAAAATGTATATAGGTTCACTCCCCCTTCCCCTATTTCTAGTCTGTTCCATTATCGTTATTATTGCAGCGCAATTAGATATGCTACCTAAAACCCTAATTGGTGGTTTTGCAGTGATATTACCTTTAGGTTGGTTTTTAGGAACTGTAGGGCAGAATATTCCATTTTTTAAAAAATTTGGTGCTCCTGCCATATTATCACTTATTGTTCCTTCATTATTGGTTTACTACCATGTTTTTGATGAAAATACCTTATCAGCAGCCAAGATGTTAATGAAGGATTCTAATTTTTTACTCTTTTATATTGCCAGTTTAGTGTGTGGTAGTATTCTCGGTATGCATCGAGTCATTTTAGTTCAAGGCTTTATTCGAATGATGATTCCGATGTTATTAGGTATGTGCTTGGCTGCATTAGTTGGTGTTTCTGTTGCTGTCGCTTTTGGAGATGATTGGGAACATGCCTTTTTTTATACCGTTTCACCTGTAATGGCGGGAGGAATTGGTGAAGGTGTTTTACAACTTTCCAATGCTTACAGCAACATTCTTAATCAAGATTATAATACCTTTGTTAGTGCATTAATTCCTGCAACTGTCGTGGGTAACTTTTTTGCAATCACTTTTACAGCGATTATGAGCCGAATCGGTGAAGTTAAACCACACTTGAGTGGTCATGGTCAGTTAGTAAAAATTGAGTTTGATGGTTTAGCTGAAGCGTTAAAAGACGATAAGACTCCACTTGATGCAAGAGCAATGAGTGGCGCGGTAATGACTTTATCGACGCTATTTATTTTTGGTATGATTTTAGAAAAAGTAACTCATTTCCCTGGCCCTGTTTTGATGATTATTGCAACCGCTGTGGTTAAGTATTTTCGTCTATTACCAGCAAGTGTCGAACGCGGCAGTCAACAATGGTACAAATTTATTTCCGGCAATTTTACCTTCCCATTAATGGCTGGTTTAGGTCTACTTTACATTGATTTAGAAAGTGTGGTTAAGGTATTAACTATCCCATATTTTATTACCATTATCGCGATTGTTTTCACAGTTTCGATGACTGGATTTGTCTGTAGCTTCTTTTTAAAAATGTATCCAGTTGAAGCATCCATTATTTCATCTTGCCAAAGTGGTATGGGAGGAACTGGTGACGTAGCGATACTTTCTACAGCAAATAGAATGAACTTAATGCCTTTTGCCCAAGTTGCAACACGTTTAGGCGGGGCCTTAATGGTGATATGCACAACAGCACTAATGCGTTATTTGCATATGTAATTTTATAAAAAAAGAATCAATTAGCCGATTGATAAACAATTTAATATAAGCATTGATTTAATGTCACAAAATATCAAACATAGAGTAAATATATAAAAAGGTAAGAATTATGACAACAGTACAAGAAAAAGCGTTAGCAATCAGTAAACAAATGCATGGTAAATTTGAGACTCATTCGAAAGTCCCCGTTAATTCAATGGCAGATCTTAGTGTTGCTTATACACCAGGCGTTGCAGCGGTGTGTACTGAAATTGCTAAAAATCCCGAAGCAGTTTATGAATATACCAGTAAACGTAATTTGGTTGCAGTTATCACGGATGGTTCTGCTGTTTTGGGATTAGGAAATATTGGACCAGAAGCAGCTATTCCTGTCATGGAAGGTAAGGCAATTTTATTCAAACAATTTGCTAATGTAGATGCCATTCCTTTATCAATTAATACACAAGATCCAGATGAGTTAGTCAAACATATAGCCGCATTAGCACCTTCATTTGGCGGTATCAATCTGGAAGATATTAGTGCGCCAAGATGTTTTGAAATTGAAAAACGATTGCAAGATCTATTAGATATTCCCGTATTCCATGATGATCAACATGGCACCGCAATAGTGGTATTAGCAGCACTATATAATGCACTTAAAGTTGCAGGTAAATCTATAGAATCGGCCAAAGTGGTAATTAATGGTGGTGGTGCTGCTGGTTTAGCGATCGCCGATATGTTATTAGCCGCAGGGGTAAATGATCTTAAAATTGTCGATAAAATTGGAATATTATCCGAAGATGATCTTTCTTTGCCACCACACCATTTAGCTATGGCAAAAAGAACCAATAAGAATAAACAAAAAGGCACTCTACAAGATGCTGTTAACGGAGCTGATGTGTTTATTGGTGTGTCGGCTCCGGGAGTATTAAAAGCAGATTGGGTTAAAACGATGGCGGAAAAATCGATTATTTTTGCCATGGCAAATCCAACACCAGAGATATTTCCAGATGAAGCTAAAGCAGCTGGTGCTTATATTGTCGGTACGGGGCGCAGTGATTATCCAAATCAAATCAATAATGTCTTAGCATTTCCAGGCATATTTAGAGGTGCTTTAGATGCTAGAGCCAAAAATATTACATTAGCCATGCAACTTGCGGCGGCCAAAGGCTTAGCCAACATTATTACGCCAGAGAAACTGTCGGTTAATTGTATATTGCCGAACGCATTCGAACCAAATGTGGCTAAAGTAGTTGCCGAAAGTGTAAAAAATGCTGCTAAACAATGATGAACGTTTAATAATCTATTGAATCAACTAAAAACCTACTAATACGGAATTTATTAGTAGGTTTTCTTAACTAATCAGTTATGATAGTTGCGGATCGTTTTTTATATAGCAAATGATAATGAGATATTTATTTAACAAATTACCTCTTAAAGTTAAGTTGATAAGTTTAATTTGCTTGGTGTTTATACTTTCGGTTATTGCCCAAAATATTTATATTGTTCATGTGGTAAATAATGAATATCTAATTAATTCTCGCCAACGAGTCGAGAATATTGCCAATATTATCTCTACATCACAATTTATTATCAAAGAAATACAGAACCCAACGCCGCAAAATATCGCCTCCATTCAGGCAAAAACAGAACAATCCAGAGAATTAACGCAAACCGATTTTATTGTGATTTTCAATATGCAAGGAGTAAGATATTCACATCCCGATGAAAATAAAATCGGTCAAACTATTGTAGGTGGTGATGAACAACGCGCATTAAATGGTGAGTCTTATACTTCCATTGCAAAAGGTACGTTAGGCGATTCTGTTCGAGCATTTAAGCCGATCATGAATGATAAAAATCAGCAAATTGGTGCTGTTTTAGTTGGTCAGACTTTACAAAAAATTAATTATCTAGCGTCAAGAACAAGCCAGCCGATTTGGTTATCTTTATTTGCTTCGTTATCCATAGCCATTCTTTTAGCCTATTTGCTATCTCGCAATATAAAGAAGATTTTATACGATCTTGAGCCAATTCAGATAGCGCAATTATTTGCAGAGCGAAATGCCATTATTCGAACGGTAAAAGAAGGAATTGTGGTAATCAATCGCGATGGTTTAATCACTCAAATCAACGATGAAGCTATTAGAATTTTACGCATCAAAAAAGATAAAGGAAATATTATTGGTTTTCCTGTTGGTGACTTTATTCCAAATACTCGACTATATGAAGTTATGATGAGTGGTAATGCTCAATATGACTGTGAACAAAATATCAATGGTGTTGTAATACTAACCAATCGAACCCCGTTATTCGTTAACAATGCTTTAGTTGGTGCTATTGCCTCATTTAGAGATATGACAGAAGTTCGTAAACTGGCTGAAAATTTAACTGGTGTTAATCGTTATGCTGATGCTTTACGTTCACAATCTCATGAATTTAATAACAAATTACATGTTATTTATGGTTTGGCATTTAATGATAATAAATTAGAATTAATTGATTATCTTGAGGAAATTATCGGTAATCAACAAGCTGAATCTAAACTAGTTAGTCAATATATTAAAGATCCAATTATTGCCGGATTTTTAAATAGTAAATTTAGTCGGGCACGTGAACTAAATGTAACATTAGCATTCAATATTGATGGTACTCTAGCACCAATAACAGATACGTCTGTGACACATAGTTTAGTGACAATACTTGGCAATTTAATTGATAATGGTCTTGATGCTGTCCAATTTTTGGATGATAAACAGATCAAAGTGAGTTTAGTCATTGATAACAACAACTTCGAAATTGAAATTAATGATAATGGCGAAGGTATTTCGGAAAATGATATTCAGTATATTTTTCAAAAAGGTTATTCAACGAAAGGCGATAATCGTGGATTTGGACTTTATTTAGTGTTAGCTAGTATTGATGAGTTGGATGGACAAATTCAATTATGTGATTCTGATAATAAAAAAGGGACTTGCTTTAAGGTATTATTACCACTAAAAGAGATTTATAGGAAGAAATAGTCATATGGTAGAAGTTTTAATTGTAGAAGATGATCCAATGGTAGCTGAGCTCAATAAAAAATATTTGCAAATGCTTCCTGGCTTTAATTTAGCAACAACTGTCACTAATGGAGAACAAGCACTACATTTTATTCATGATAATCATATTGATCTATTATTGCTTGATGTTTTTATGCCAAAACTAAATGGTCTTGATCTGCTCAAATATATTCGAATTAGTTACCCTAAAATAGATATCATTATGGTGACTGCCGCATGCAATACCAATGACATCCAAACAGCATTACGTTTAGGAGTCATTGATTATATTGTTAAACCCTTCACTTTTCAGAGGTTTCGTACAGCTTTGATTTCTTATCAAGAACGAATTCGACTATTATCATCTGCCGAAATACTTGATCAAAACCAATTAGATGATCGTATTTTTACTAAAAATTTTAATATTGTAAATCGATTACCCAAGGGCATCGATGCTAAAACTTTACAGTCAGTACGTGGTGTTATTATCAATTATCAACAAGATTTTTCCATGAGCGATATCATTGAATTAATCCCCTTATCAAGGATATCGGTTAAGAAATACCTTGATTATTTGGAAGAATTAGGTGAAATAGAAAGTCATTTAACTTATCTACCAATTGGTCGTCCAGTAAAACGTTATATTTATCAAAAATAATTGATATTAAAAAATAATTAACCTATTGGATAAAACTATTTATCCATCGTAATTTCATCTAAAGATAAACTGAAACTTGGAACAAATACTTTTAAAAAGTAATCCATTTCTGGGGTATTTCGTTCTGACAATGTTTTTTTCAGACGTTGTTCTGCTAGTCTAAACTCATTATTACCTGCACTAAATTCTTCAATTGTTTTAAGATAAGCACACAGTGCATCCGCCTGTTTTACAATACTTTTTTCAGTTTCATCATAATAATCGTCATCAATCAGTATTTTAAAATCATCTTGCAACTCTGTTGGCAACATATTAATCAGTTTATGCTGAGCGATTTTTTCAATCTTTTTATATTCACAGGTGATTTGCGGATTGTAATATTTAGTTGGTGTAGGTAAATCCCCTGTTAATACTTCAGATGCATCATGATACATCGCCAATAGCGCTATACGTTCTGGATTAACATTGCCATTAAATCGTTTGTTTTTAATTATCGATAAAGCATGTGCAACAAATGCAACTTGAAGACTATGTTCTGATACGTTTTCAGTTCTCACATTACGCATTAAGGGCCAACGATTAATCAATTTTAAACGTGATAAATGAGCAAAAAAATGACTGTTATTCATATAACTATCTCATGATTATAAAATAAAAAACGCCTCCGAACCGGAAGCGTTAGTACATTTATTATACAATTTTAATTGCTTATGCTAAAACAAGTTGTTTTGTACCTAAAGCAACTGGAACATTTTGTTCTTCATCAAAGGTAACGTATTGCCAAGCATCTTGTTTAGCTAGTAACGCTTGCAATAGTTGGTTATTCAGGGCATGTCCTGATTTATAACAAACAACTTCACCAATCATATTGTGACCACTCATATATAAGTCACCAATAGTATCTAGCATTTTATGACGCACAAATTCATCTTCGAAACGAAGACCATCTTCATTAAGAACTTTATAATCGTCAACAACAATTGCACAGTCTAAGCTACCACCTAAACATAAACCTTTAGATTGCAATGCTTCAATATCACGCATAAAACCAAAAGTTCTTGCACGGCTAATTTGGCGAATAAAAGACTCAGAAGAAAAATCCAATTGATAACGTTGTGAACTGTTATCAATAGCTGGATGACGAAAATCAATAGTGAAATCTAAACGAAAACCACTATATGGTCTTACTTCTGCCCATTTATCACCATTTTCAACACGAACCGTTTCTTTAATTCGTAAGAACTTTTTCAGCGCATTTTGTTCAGTAATACCAGCATCTAATAACAAGTAAACGAATGGGCTTGCACTACCATCCATAATTGGAATTTCCGGTGCATTTACTTCAATAATAATATTATCGATACCAAGCCCTGCTAATGCTGAATTAATATGCTCGACAGTTGAAATACGAACATTATCCTCATTAACTAAACAGGTACAAAGCATCGTGTCACGCACTGATTTAGCATTTACAGGAAAATCAACATACGGATTTAAATCTGTACGACGATAAATAACACCTGTGTTTTCTGGCGCAGGACGTAATGTCAAAGTAACTTTTTTGCCAGTATGTAAACCGACGCCCGTTGCTTGAATTGTCTTTTTTAAGGTTCTTTGTTTCACTTCGCACCTACTGTTTTTATTTGCTTTTATTACACGTTAGACAATAAAAAATCAAATAAGTTCTATACTAATTGGCCTGCTTACGAATAAACGCAGGAATATCTAAAATTTTATGCTCTTCCAGAGGAGAAACTGCTGGCTCATTAACAACCTTAGGCATTGGTTCCTCTTGTTCTTGTGGTATATGATTTGCCTGACCAAATAATGAACTATGTGATGTAGCTGGTTTAGTAATTTTAACTTCAGGACGTTTATCCATACCGATACCCGTAGCAACTACTGTAACACGAATTTCATCAGACATGTCAGGATCAAATGTTGTACCCACAACTACAGTTGCATTGTCAGAAGCAAAAGCTCTAACCGTGCTACCAACCGTTTCAAATTCTTCTAAACCAAGATCAAGACCAGCTGTGACATTAACTAAAACACCACGAGCACCGGATAAATCAATGTCTTCAAGTAGTGGACTTGAAATAGCCATTTCAGCGGCTTCTTCAGCACGGTTATCACCACTAGCACAACCAGAACCCATCATCGCATAACCCATTTCAGACATTACCGTTCTAACGTCTGCAAAGTCAACGTTGATATGACCTGGTTTAGTAATTAATTCGGCAATACCTTGTACAGCACCTTTTAAAACACCGTTAGCAGCAGCAAAAGCATCTAATAACTTAACGCCACGGCCTAGTACTTTTAATAATTTGTCATTTGGAATTGTGATAAGAGAGTCAACGTGTTTAGCTAATTCAGCAATGCCTTGCTCAGCAAAAGCCATACGTTTTTTACCTTCAAATCCAAAAGGCTTTGTTACAACTGCAACAGTTAAAATACCAAGTTCTTTAGCTATTTCTGCAACAACTGGAGCTGCTCCTGTTCCAGTCCCCCCCCCCATTCCGGCTGCGATGAATACCATATCGGCACCTTCAATCGCACTACGAATAATATCACGATCTTCTTCTGCTGAATTCCTTCCCACTTCTGGATTAGCTCCAGCACCAAGTCCTTTAGTTACATTATTACCGATTTGGATAGTTTGACCAACTTTAATTCTTTTCAATGCTTGTGCATCAGTATTCGCTGCAAAAAATTCAACGCCTTCAATATGTTCAGCAATCATATGCTCAACAGCATTACCGCCGCCGCCACCGACACCAATAACTTTAATGACTGCTGCTGACTCATCATCCGCAACCATAGGCTCAAACATAACTTATCTCCAAATTTAAGATCTATGAACATTGTACAGATATCCAGCTACAATGTCTACGAAGTTATTAAATATATTAGCTAAAATTCTTTTTTAAACCAACTGGTCAATTTTTTAGCTATCCCTTTTAATGATGATTTATTGCTATCTTTAGCATCATCATTTAATAAACTTTGTTTTCCATAGTGCAATAACCCCACGGTTGTTGAGCAATATGGTTTTTGTACATAATCAGTTAATCCTGAAATATTCAAAGGTTGGCCAATACGTACTTGATTTTGAAATACTTTTTCAGCACATTCAACCATACCTTTAATTTGAGCAGCACCACCCGTTAAAACGATTCCTGCCGCCAATTGATATTTCACATTTTGTTTCTTAAGCTCATCTTGTAAAACTAGTATTTCTTTTTGAACTAACGATAAAAGTTCTGAATACCTCGGTTCAATAACTTCAGCCAATGTTTGGCGTTGTAATGACCGGGACGGACGACCACCAACACTTGGAACATCAATAACTTCATCTTTACCGACTAATGAACCAACTGCACATCCATAACGAATTTTAATATTTTCAGCATCCATTGGTGGTGCACCAAATGCATAAGCAATATCACTAGTGACAACATTACCTGCATAAGGAATTACAACGGAATGACGTAATGCACCACCGGTATAAACCGTTACATCCATTGTTCCGCCACCAATATCAATTACACAAACACCAAGTTCTTTTTCATCATCGGTCAATACCGCATAGCTAGATGCCAACCCTGAGAAAATAAGTTGGTCAACTTTTAGACCACAACGTTCAACAGCTTTAACGATATTTCTTGCCATATCATTATGGCAGGTGACCAAATGAACTTTTGCTTTCATTCTTACACCAGATAATCCAATAGGGTTTTTTATGCCTTCTTGTAAATCAATAGAATATTCTTGAGCAATAACGTGCAAAATACGATGTTCATCTAATATACGAACTGACTTAGCTGTATGGACTACATTTTCAACATCTTCCGCAGTCACTTCTTCATCAGCAATTGGCACCATGCCAATTTCATTTTGACAGCAAATGTGTTTACCTGATAGGCTCAAGTAAACAGAAGAGATTTGGCAATCAGCCATTAATTCAGCTTGGTCAATAGCACGTTGGATTGATTTAACGACTGATTCAAGGTCGTTTACACCGCCTTTATCAACACCTTTCGATGGGCTATGTCCAACACCGATAATATTGATCACGCCATCAGGCAGCACCTCACCGACAAGGGCAAGTACTTTGGATGTGCCAACTTCAAGTCCAACAACCAATTTTTTCTCTGTTGCTTTCATACTTCAGCCTTTATTTATCCCTTATTGCGATATTTTTTCTCGTTGCACTGAGATGCCGTTTTCATAACGTAAATCAGCAGCCGTTATTTTTTGATCAGCTGGCATTCTAGACTGTATTTCAGGAAATAATTTGATAAATTTTTGATACCGTTGTTGTATTTTTTCACTACCAATTATCAATTTTATATCCTGACTTTCAGAACATAATTCAGCTGTACATTGTGTAATCATCAATTGCCAAGCATTACGATCATCAGCTATCGCAGCTTTAATTTCTGATGCAAACTTATTATTAACCGACTTTCTAGAAATTTCTTCTAACTTAACATACGTTTCTAACATGGATTTTGCTTTACCTTCAGGGCCATAAAGTCTAGGTAACGATAACTCACCTAAACGATCTAACGGCACACTAAATACATTTCCAGCATTATCAAGTAAATATAAATCATTCCAATAAAATGCAGGCTTAAATTCTTCAATATAAACAATCAACCTATCTGGCCACTGTTTACGTACACTTGCTTGTTTAACCCAAGGGTATCGCATAACTTCCTGCTGAATATCGTCCACATCCTGTCCAATATAAGTATTTGGTAAACCTAACCCTAATATCGCTTGTCGAATATCATCTTCAGTTGTGTAAGTATGCTCTCCACTTAAGGTCAATTGTGATAAAACCATCTGATCAGGATCTTCCATCCAGTTTTTAACACAATTTATCGCCCAAAAACTAATACAAATTATTATAATAAAGAACAAAAAACCTAACATTTGTTCTGAATTTCGAAAAACAAGCAGCTTTCTTCTATTCTGATTTTCTCGTTTGTGCGCTGCTTGTCGGACTTTTTTCATAAAAATAAAGCCAGTTATATGATTGCTAGTTGTAAAATACGTTTAACCAATTCACTAAATGACCACCCATACTCTTTTGCAGCCATTGGTACTAAACTATGATCTGTCATACCTGGAGCTGTATTTACTTCTAGTAAATATGGCTTTTCATTTTCATCAAACATAATATCGACTCTACCCCAACCTCGACAGCCAACTGCTTTATAAGCATCTAAAGCTAATTTACGAATCTCTTGTTCTTTTTCAGTAGATAGTCCGCTTGGACAGAAGTATTGGGTTTTATCTGACAAATACTTTGCATCATAATCATAAAAATTGGTAGTTGGTTTAATGTAAATTGCAGGTAAAACCTCTTCACCTACAATCGCAACAGTAAACTCACGACCCGCTAGAAATGACTCAACCATTACGGTATTATCATATTTGAATGCAATGTCAATAGCGGCTTTTAATTCCTCAGCTTTATTGACTCTTGTCATACCAACACTTGAACCCTCATGACTCGGTTTAACAAATAACGGTAATCCAAGTTCTTTAACAATATTATCAATATTAATTGATTGTGATTTATCAACCATAACATAATTTGCGACGGGTAAACCAAGTGATTTCCAAACTAGTTTTGTTTTTAACTTGTCCATGGTTAATGCTGATGACAAAACATCACTACCGGTATAAGGAATGCTTTGATAAGTTAAAATAGCTTGAGTAATACCATCTTCACCACCTCGACCATGTAAAATAATGAAAGCTTTAGTAAATCCTTCTTGCTTCAAATTGGTTATACAATGGTGTTTAGTATCAATAAGATGAGCATCAATACCATTTGCTTGTAATCCTGCAAGAACAGCTCGGCCTGATTTTAATGATACTTCTCGTTCAGCAGAGGTCCCACCATACAACACTGCAACTTTATCAACCATTATTATAAAACCTCTTTTGAAAATAATTGGCTACTGGCTAACTGACGAGCAACTCGGCCAACACTTCCAGCACCTTGAGTTAATAACAGATCCCCACCTTTTAATAATTCTTGCATTATTTCAGGTAAAAGATCTAAATCAGAAACATAAATTGGATCAACCTTTCCTCGATTGCGAATTGAACGACAAAGCGATCGGCTATCTGCTCCAGTAATAGGTTGTTCACCGGCAGAATACACATCTAGCATAACTAGCGCATCGACTTGAGAAAGAACCTGAGCAAAATCATCAAATAAATCCCGAGTACGCGTATACCTATGCGGTTGAAATAACATGACTAAACGACGATCTGGCCAACCATTTCGAGCAGCTTGAATTGTGGCATTAACTTCGCTTGGGTGATGACCATAATCATCAACCATCATAATATCTTTTCCATTTCCATATGGAAAAAAACCTAATAAATCGAAGCGACGGCTAGTGCCAGCAAATTTTGCTAAAGCGCTTATAATTGAATCATCATCAATCCCATCTTCAGTTGCTGTTATAATTGCTGCTGCTGAATTTAGAGCATTATGTTTGCCAGGTGCATTTAATTCAATTTGTAGATCATTATGGTCTGGTCGACAAACTGTGTAATAACTAACTCCTCTTTCCTGACGGTAATTTTTAATAACAACATCGGCTTCTTCACTAAAACCATAAGTAATAATTTTACGCCCTACAACTGGTAATAATTCACGATTAATAGGATCGTCGTAACACATAACAGCTAAGCCATAAAAAGGTAAATTACGTAAAAAAGAGATAAAGGTTTGCTTAAGATTTTCAACACTTCCTTGATAAGTATCCATATGGTCAGGTTCAATATTAGTGACTATAGACACCATAGGCTGTAAATGTAAAAACGAAGCATCACTTTCATCGGCTTCAGCGATAAAATATCGACTACTACCTAACCTAGCATGAGTTCCAGCTGCTTTAACCAAACCTCCATTTACAAAAGTTGGATCAAATTTCGCTTCAGCATAAATAGAAGTAACCATTGCTGTAGTAGTCGTTTTACCATGGGTTCCTGCAATAGCAATACCATATCGAAAACGCATTAATTCTGCTAACATTTCTGCTCGTTGAATCACGGGGATACGAGCTTCTCTAGCAGCAACGACCTCTATGTTATCTTGAGAAATCGCTGATGAGATAACTACAACACTTGCACAAAGGACATTTTCAGCAGTATGTCCAATAACAATTTTTGCACCTAATGTTTCTAAATGTTGAGTTACTGCATTTTCAGCAATATCAGAACCACTAATTTGATATCCTTCATTAGCAAGAACTTCGGCAATACCACCCATACCCGCACCACCAATACCCACAAAATGGATATGTTTGACACGTTTCATTTCAGGAATGATTGCTCTTAATTCTGCTAATTCCTTTGTATTCACTCTAAAACCCCTAGTTATTTATTTCTTGTTTAGATCTTGAAAAGTTAATAGGTAATTATTTATTAAATAAATTCATTTTTGATCTCAAAAAATCTAAAAAAATAATTATTTAAAATTATAAATAAATTCGCTATTTTACCATCGAAATCAGTGTTTCTGCCACTCTTTCTGTCGAATTTATAATTGATAAACTTTTCGCTTTTACAGCCATTTCAACTAAATCTTCTCGACTTAAGTTTGAAAGTGATTGATATAATGAATTAACATTAAAATCTTGCTGTTCAATAATCTTAGCAGCATCGATATCAGCTAAAGATTTTGCATTCCAAAATTGCTGACGATCTTTATGCATAAATGGCACGAAAATAGCTCCAATTCCAACAACTTCTATTTCACTTACTGTTAGCGCACCGCTTCGACAAATTACTATATCAGCCCAACTATAGGCGTCTTTAACATCAGTAATAAATTCCGTCACTTGGTTATTTGTCATGTCGCAATTCTGATAGGATTTAATTACATCATCTAACATTCCTTTACCAGTCTGATGCCAAACAACAAAATTATTAGACAATTTTGAAATCACTTGAGGCACAATAGTATTGATTACTTTAGCCCCTTGACTCCCACCCATAACTAATATTCGAATTGGACCTTGCCTATTTTTAAATCTTTTACTGGGTTCTTCAATCGTTAATAAATCGCTTCGAACAGGGTTTCCAACTACTTCAGCGTTTGGAAATGCTGTTGGAAAAGCTTGTAAAACTTTAGTCGCAATTTTAGCCAAATATTTGTTAGTTAATCCTGCAATACCATTTTGTTCATGTAAAACAACAGGAATACCTAAACTTTTAGCGGCTATTCCACCGGGTCCTGAAACATATCCACCCATACCTAAAACGACATCAGGACGATAAGCTTTTAAGATTTTTCTAGCTTGTAAAACGGCTTTTAATATTTTATAAGGCGCTTTTAATAAAGCCATTTTACCCTTTCCACGTAGACCTGATATTTGGATAAAATCAATTTCGATTCCATTTTCAGGTACTAGGTGTGCTTCCATACGATCAGCAGTTCCTAACCATCTTACTTGCCAACCTTGTTTCATTAAATGATGAGCAACAGCAATCCCAGGAAATACATGTCCACCAGTGCCACCCGCCATAACTAATAACTTTTTCATTTTTTAATTGACCTTACTCTTGCTTGAGCTTGTTGTTGCCTAAACTCAAAATCTATTCTTAATAATATTGCAACAGCAATACTCATTACAATAAGGCTTGAACCTCCATAACTGATAAATGGCAAGGTTAAACCTTTGGTAGGTAACATACCAGATGTTACGCCAACATTGACAAAAGTCTGAAAACCAAACCAAATGCCAATTTCACACGCTAAATAACCTGAAAATTGAGAACCTTGATTTAATGCTCGATATCCGATTGCTAATGCTTTGAAAGTTAGAAAGAAAAGCAAAGCCAATAAAGCAACAACCCCGACATATCCATACTCCTCCGAAATAATTGAGAAAATAAAATCAGTATGACATTCGGGTAGATAACGTAATTTGAAAATAGAGTTACCAATCCCTTGCCCAGTTACACCACCATTACCAATAGCCATTAATGATGCAACTAACTGATAACCAGCGCCTGTGGCATCCTGCCATGGATCAAGGAATGTCATTAAACGAGTTAAACGATAAGACTCATATAAAATAAGGCAAACAACTGCACCAACCCCTGTTAGTAAAATTGCAATAAATTGCCATAATTGAGCGCCAGCAATAAATAAGATACCAATTGTTACCATAAATAATACAATCACGGTACCTAGGTCAGGTTGTTTAAGTAACAGAATTGACAAAACAGCCATAACGACCATAGGTTTAAAAAAACCCCAAAATCCACTTTGAACTTCCTCTGACTTACGCGCTAAGTAACCAGCTAAAAATAAGAATAAAGATAACTTAGAAAGCTCTGCTGGCTGAAAGTTAAAAACCCCCAATGGAATCCAACGCGATGCACCATTAATTGAAGAACCAATTCCTAAAACTACTATCAACATAATAATTGAAATGATTAATAAAACTGATCCAAATTGTTGCCAACGTTGCATAGGAATATATAAAGTGATACACATCAAAAATAGGGACATCCCAATTTGGATTAACTCACGTTGGGTATAAAAGAAAGGATCATTTTCGCTAAATGCCATGGATGAGGATGTCACCATAATTAAGCCAAATATCATTAAACCAATCACCGTCCATAGCAATTGGTTATCAAACGGTATATTTGGATTAACTTGTTTTTTTATCCCAAAGAGCGTCATTTTTCACCTCGCTGAGTATATTGCTTAGCAAGTTGTGCAAAAAGATTACCGCGTTCAATATAGTTTTTGAATTGATCTAAGCTGGCACAAGCCGGCGAAAGTAACACAACATCTTTTGGTGCCACTTTTTTAGCTATACATTCAATAGATTCAGACATTGTTTCTGTAATGGTTGTGAGGTCAGGAACTAAATTAGCAAGTAAATCCCGATCTCGACCAAAGCAGAAAACTTCAATATTTCTTTCTTTTAAATAAGGGATCAAGGATGAAAAGTCTGCTGATTTTCCATCTCCTCCTAACAATAGAAATAGTTTTCCATTACATATAACACTGTTTAATGCAGCTTCTGTGCTACCTACATTTGTTGCTTTAGAATCATTAATCCATTTCACATCATTACTTTCAAATACTAATTCAAAGCGATGAGGTAAACCTTGAAAATTAGCAATGGTTTTTAAACTTGAATCTCGCGCAATTTTCAAATTATCGGCAATAGCTAATGCCGATAAAGCATTTAGATAATTATGACAGCCGATTAATTTCATTGTTTTAGTCGATAAAACCGGCTGATTTTGCGCGATTAGATGTTCACATTTCGCATCTAAATGATAATCACCCTCCTTCATTCCAAATGAGACACAGTGACGATTATTAGTTGGTATAGTTAATTTATCATCATGATTAATTACACAACATTTGGCATTATGATAAATGCGTTGCTTAGCTGCTGTATATTGCATTAATCCAAGAGGATAACGATCCATATGGTCTTGAGAAATATTCAAAATCGTCGCCACTGAAGCTTGTAAGCTTGATGTCGTTTCTAATTGAAAACTCGATAATTCAAGCACATAAACATCATAATCTTGTTTCAATAGTGATAAAGCAGGTTCACCAATATTGCCACCAACACCAACTTTTAATCCAGCTGATTTGACGATATCACCAACCAAGGTAGTGACAGTCGTTTTTCCATTGGCACCAGTAATAGCAATAACTTCTTTATTTTTTTGTTGATTTACCTCACGGCAAAAAAGCTCAATATCACCAATAATCTCAATACCTTTTTCGCTCGCTTTTTTCAACTCAGGTGTTGATAAGGCGATACCCGGACTTGCAACAATTAGATCAGCTTGAAATAGCCAATCTACATCAAAATTACCTAAATGATAAATAACACGATCATCTAATTGATCTAATCCAGACGGCGACAAACGAGTATCAATTACTTTCGGAATAACATTCTGAGCAAGGAAATAGTCAACACAGGAAAGCCCTGTAATACCTAATCCGATAATAACAATTTTTTTACCTTGATAGTCAACCATAACTCAATCCCGCTCTATTTTTTAATTAACGTAATTTCAAGGTTAATAAACCTATTACCACTAACATTAATGATATAATCCAAAAACGAACTATGACTCTTGGTTCAGGCCAACCTTTTAACTCATAATGATGATGAATTGGTGCCATTTTGAAAATTCGTTTACCTCTTAATTTAAACGAACCTACTTGTAAGATAACAGATAATGTCTCAATAACAAAAATGCCACCCATCACTAATAATAAAAACTCTTGTCTTAGTAGTACTGAGATAATTCCGAATACGCCACCTAAAGCTAATGAACCTACATCCCCCATAAAAACCATCGCAGGATAGGTGTTAAACCATAGGAAACCGAGACCAGCACCAATAATTGCCGTACAAAATATCATCAGTTCACCACTAAATTTAATATACGGAATATGTAAATATCCAGCTAAATTAACATTACCTGTCGCCCAAGCAACAAGAGCAAAACCAGCAGCAACAAATACAGTCGGCATAATTGCAAGCCCATCTAAGCCGTCAGTTAGATTTACTGCATTACCCGCACCGACGATAACTACATAAGTTAGTAAAATGAACCATAAACCTAGTTGCGGCATAACATCTTTAAAAAATGGAACAACCAATACGGTAATTGAACTGTCTTTGCCATATGCATAAAGACCAAAAGCCACAATTAGTGCAATAACTGACTGCCAAAAATATTTCCATCTAGCAATTAAACCCGCAGTATTTTTGCGTATCACTTTTAAATAATCATCAGCAAAACCAATGATGCCGTAGCCAATTAAAACAAATAATGTTATCCATACATAAGGATTACGTAGATCTGCCCATAGAAAAACAGAAACTGTAATGGAAGCTAATATAAGCGTTCCTCCCATTGTTGGTGTTCCTTTTTTACTTAAATGAGATTCTGGACCATCGTGGCGTATAACTTGACCAATTTGTAATTTTTGCAGCCAATCAATTACTTTTTGCCCCATAATTAACGAAATCGTCAATGATGTTAATAATGCAAGAATAGCCCTCACTGTTAAATAAGAAATAACATTAAAAAAAGTAAAATATTTAACTAAATATTCTGATATCCACACCAACATAATTTTTAATCCTGACCTGTTTTTAATTGAATTTCTGCGATTAGTTCTTCCATTTTTGCACTACGTGAACCTTTAACTAACATAGTTAAGCTTTGATGTTGACGTAGTAACGTTAACAAATATTCCACTGCTTTTTGTTTATTAACAAAATGATGACCAACACCACTAAACTGGCTAATCAATTCACTTAAATTACCAACACTAACAACACAATCAATTTTTTGTTTTTTAACTAATTGACCTATTTGCTGATGATAACTTTTTGCCTCACATCCCAACTCTGCCATATCACCAACGACTAAAACTCGATATCCTGGTTGAGTTGCTAAAACATGAATAGCGGCCGACATTGAATCAACATTGGCATTATATGAGTCATCCCAAATTAATTGGGTTTGATTTAATCTAATTGGGTAAAGCCGACCTTTTACTGATTTAGATGTTGCTAACCCTTTCTCAACATGCGTTAAACTTGCACCGACTGATATTGCTAAAGCTGATGCTGCGATTGAATTAGATATATTGTGTTCGCCAACTAACGGTAAAGTAATTTCACACTCACCAATTGGTGTATGTAATGTGAAAATAGTCTTATCCATAATTTTTATATTACTAGCATAAAAATCAGCAGAAGAATTATGTATTGAAAAGGTCCAAACCATCTTATTTTCCAAATTATCTAGCCATTTATAAGAAAAATTATCTAAATTAATAATTGCGATTCCATCTTCTACCAACCCTTCAAAAATTTCACCTTTAGCTGTTGCGACACCTTCAAGTGATCCGAAACCTTCAATATGAGCTAAAGCAATATTATTAATTAGTGCACTGTTTGGCCTAACTAAGCGAGTAGTATAGGCAATTTCACCAATATGATTTGCACCTAACTCAATGACGGCAAATTTATCTTGTTTAGTTAATCTTAATAATGTCAATGGAACACCAATATCATTATTAAAATTACCTTGAGTATAAAGTGTTTCACCACACAACTGTAAAATAGTAGCAGTCATTTCTTTTACTGAGGTTTTGCCTGATGAGCCTGTTAATGCAACAATTTTAGCCGAACTTTGATCTCGTACAAATGCAGCAAGTTGACCTAATGCTAAGTGGGTATCCTTTACTATTATTTGAGGAATATCTTCATCAAGTTTATGGTCAACAACTACTGCGCTAGCACCGTCTTCAATAGCTTGTTTAGCAAATAAATGACCATCAAATTTATCACCCACTAATGCAATAAATAGTGATTGATTTGTAATTTTACGTGAATCTGTACAAATTTCATCAATAGTTAAGCTCTCATCTTGAATATGATAAGCGTTACCATTAACTATTTTTTCAATTTGCTTAATAACTAAAGGGATCATGATTGATTCTCTACTCCCAAAATCTGTTTTACTGTTTCTTGATCTGAATAGTGATGTTTGGTTTTACCAACGATTTGATAATCTTCATGTCCTTTTCCTGCAATTAAAATCACATCATTAGGTTTAGCTTGAGTAAGGGTTTTAGTGATAGCTTCAACTCTATCAGTAATAACTTGCGTATTTTTGAAGTTAGTTAATCCCTTCTCTATATCATGAATAATTTTCATTTCATCTTCAGTACGTGGATTATCATTTGTTAATACAATTTTATCGGCAAATTGTTCGGCAACTTCGGCCATTAATGGTCTTTTACCTGTATCTCTATCGCCTCCACAACCAAAAATCACCCATAAATTGCCTTTGCAATGAATACGGCTAGCTTGTAATGCTTTTTGTAAGGCATCTGGAGTATGAGCATAATCAATAATTACCGTTGGGCTATTTTTTATATGTATAACTTCCATACGGCCACAAATTGGCTTAAGATACGATGCCATATTGACTACCGCAAAAAATGGATAATCAAGTGTCAGTAAAGTTGCTATTGCTAACAGTACATTTGATACATTAAATTCACCTAATAATCGGCTATGGATAATGGCATTACCCCAGCTTGATTCCATATGAATTTGGGCGCCTTTATCATGATATTCAATCATTGACACACCTACATAGGGTTTATCCAAGGTTTTCAAACGTCTCAATGATTTAGGTTGACATGACACAGTCGTAACATTTGATAATTTATTAATCCAACGTCGTCCATAAGCATCATCATAATTAACAATTGATTTACCTGAACTCGCTACTTGCTTTTCTTTTTCATCACAACTAAATAATGACCATTTTGCCTTAGCATACCTATTCATGGTTTTGTGGTAGTCAAGATGATCTCGGCTTAGATTAGTAAAAACTGTTGCAGCACAATGTAATTCTTTCACTCTATTCATCGATAAACCATGAGAAGAAATTTCCATTGCCACAACTTGAACGCGTTTTGCCACAAAATCAGCTAGATATGACTGTAATTCAACAGAAGATAAAGTTGTATTTACCGATGGTTCAAGATGATTGTAAATACCATTACCGATTGTGCCTAACAATGCGGCTTTTTTATTTAACAATATTGTACATTGTGCAATCAATTGTGTAACTGTCGTTTTACCATTAGTCCCTGTTACTCCAATTACAGATAAATGTTTAGAAGGAGAGTGATAAAAATCGGCTGCAATTTTAGATAATTTTTGAGAAAGTTGAAACACATTTATTTGTGGAATAACTTTCTTATCTTTTTGTTTCAAATAATTGATTTTCAAATCATTTGCTTTTCTATTTGTTTCAGTTAAAACTAAAGTAGCACCTGACGCAATAGCTTGAGGGATAAAATCTCTACCATTAACGGTATATCCTTTAATAGCAATAAACACATCATCTTTTTTTACTTTTCGACTATCGATTATTAAGCGATTAAGAGGAAAATCATCTACTACTAGTTTATTCCCACCTAATAATTTATATAAAGTTTTAAACGTACTTGTTGCCATTATTTATCACCTACTAATATACAATCATTTGGCCATCAACTTGGCGGTCTGGTTTTACATTCATGGTTCTAAGAACTCCTCCCATAATTCGGCTAAAAACAGGAGCGGAAACAGAGCCACCATAATATTGCCCAGCTTTTGGATTATCGATAACTACAACCAATGAATATTTAGGCTCAGTTGCTGGTGCAATACCTGCGGTATAAGCCAAATATTGATTAACATAACGTCCACCAGATAGTTTTTTAGCAGTACCCGTTTTAACAGCTACACTATATCCAGGAACCGAAGCTTTAGTACCACCACCAGTTACAGCAACCGCTTCCATCAATTTCACAACCGTTTTAGCTGTTTTTTCAGCTACTACGCGTTTACCTTCTACTGGCTCAGTAATTTTCAATATTGATACCGGTCGATAAATACCATAACTGCCAATAGTTGCATAAGCTCTAGCTAACTGTAGTGGGGTAACACTTAATCCATAACCAAAAGAAAACGTCGCCCGTTCTATATCAGCCCATTTTCTTGTTCTATCAGCCGCAATAGAACCACTCACTTCCCCACCTAAACCAAGTTCTGTTGGTTGTCCTAATCCAAAACGGCTGTAAAATTCAACAAGATCACTTGCTTGCATTTGTAACGCTAACTTACTCACACCGACGTTACTTGATTTTTCTAAAATACCAGCTAAATTGAGCGCTTTTTGATAAGATACATCTTTAATTTCATAACGATTTACCAGAAAAGGTCTAGTATCAATAATCGTATTTAAATCAGCTATCTTTTTTTCTAATGCAGCCATAACAACTAAAGGTTTAACTGTTGAGCCTGGTTCAAATGCATCCGTAACGGCTCGATTTCGTAACAAATTATAATCAATTGAAGATCGATTATTCGGGTTATAGGATGGACTAGTAGCCATTGCTAATATTTCACCAGTATGAACATCAATCAAAACAGCTGTACCACTATCAGCTTTATTAAATTCAACAGCTTGGCTAAGTTCACTATAAACAAGAGATTGCAAACGTTCATCAATACTCAATGTTAAATCAGAGGCAACTTCACTTTCGGTTCTTTCTAATTCTTCTATAACTCTACCTATCCGATCTCGCCTAACAACACGTTGTCCTGATTCACCTAGCAACCATTTATTAAAACTTTTTTCAATACCTTCAGAACCTTTTTCTATACCATTTTCATCAATATCAGTTAAACCAATTAATTGTGCTATATTTTCAGTAGCCGGATAATAACGTTTAGACGTTTTTGCAAACGATATTCCTGGTAATTTTAATTGTTTTAAATAATCCGATATGGTTGGTGTAATTTGTTTAGATAAATAAACAAAACGCATCGACGGATTACTCAATTTTTGTTCTAATGTCGATATAGGAATATTTAACGTTTTCGCTAATCCTTGCCAACGAATATCATTGGCATCAACACCACCTTTTTGCACAACTATTTTGGGATCGGCCCAAACATCATACATCGGTACGCTAACAGCTAGTGCTCTACCATTACGATCTGTAATCATAGCACGTGGAGCACTCATTTCTTGATGACGAATTGATCGTTTATTAGCTTCAGCAATTAACTTATCAGGTTCTATTATCTGTAAAATAGCCAAGCGTACGAGTAAACTAATAATGGCTAAAAGAATTAAACCATAAACAAAAAAAAATCGAGTTCGGGTATAAACTTGTTTTTTACTATTGAGTTTATTCCCTTTATTCAAACTAGTAATTTGTTTTACATTATTTTTTTTAGTTATATTAGTAAACTTCATTATTTACTCTTTATCACAATAACGGTTTCATTTTGCGGTGTCACATACGACATGCCTAATTGGTTTGTAGCTTTATTTTCAACACGTTTTGGATCAGCAAGTACATTTTCTTCAATAACTAAATTACGCCATTCACTTTCTAAAACATCTTGTTCGAGTAATAGTTGTTCACGTTCAAATAATTGTTTACGGACTTGCTGGGTTATAACTAATACAGCTCCAGCTGAAATAATTATAAGAACCAATAGCAATAATGAAATTTTTTGATGGCCAAGCAAGTCACTAAGGATTAATCCAAATAAACTTTTGCTCGATCTTTTTTGATTGTGTATATCTACACTTGTTCTTTGATAAATTTCATTGTTACTATTCATTTTTCCTTTCTGCTATCCTTAATATCGCGCTACGTGAACGCGGGTTACCATGTATTTCATCATTACTCGGCTTAATTTTGCCAAGTGATTTTAATTTAGCATTACCATATTGTTTAATTTGTTGTTCTGTTAATGGTAACCCTGCAGGTAAATCTGGACCTTTACTTTGTTTATTAATAAATTGTTTTACAATTCTATCTTCTAAAGAATGAAAACTAATCACAGCAAGTCTTCCTTGGTCAGCAAGGATTGACAAACTACTATTTAAGGCTTGTTCGACTTCCTCAAGTTCGCTATTTATATAAATCCGAATTGCTTGAAATGAGCGAGTTGCTGGGTGTTTATTTTTATCTTTTTTTGGTGTTACTTTCTCAATTAAATTCGCTAATTCTAAAGTACGAGTAATTGGTGAAACTTTATTTTCTTCCACAATTGCTCGAGCTATCCGTTTAGCAAACTTTTCTTCACCGAAAGTTTTTAAAACCCATGCGATATCATTTTCATTACTATTTAGTAACCACTCATTTGCAGTTAAACCTTTATGATTATTCATACGCATATCAAGTGGCCCATCTCGCATAAAAGAAAATCCTCTTTGCGCATCATCTAATTGAGGCGATGAAACACCCAAGTCTAATAAGAAACCATTAATATTACCCAATAATCCTAAATCATTAACATATTGGTAAACATTCGAAAATTCTCCTCGAATAAAAGTAAACCTAGAGTCAGTTATCTGAAGTGCAGCCTGCTCGGCTCGTTCATCACGATCAATTGCAATTAGTTTCCCTTGCTCTCCTAATTGCTCAAGAATTAAACGAGAATGGCCACCACGTCCAAAAGTGCCATCAATATAAAAACCGTTTTTTTTTACATTTAATGCAGCCACAGCTTCATTTAACAAAACAGTGTTATGTTGATAATCCATATTTGTTTACTCTTATTAAATTGTTAGACTTTTTAAATTTTCTGATAAGTTTTCAACATCTGTTGCTAATGCTGCAATATCATCACTAATTTGTTGATACCAAATTGCTTCATCCCAAATCTCAAATTTATTAGATTGGCCCACAAACATAATGTTTTTCTAGTTTTGCAAAAGTACGTGAAATTGCTGGAAGTAAAATGCGTCCTGCATTATCTAAATTACATTCCGTTGCATAACCTAATAATAGTTTTTTTAATTCTTTGTTCTACTTCAATAACTGTTGATAATGCCGATAGCTGTAATTCAATCTTTTGCCATTCAGCCATTGAATAAAGTGTTAAAAAAGATGATGTAAACCAATTGTACAAACTAAATCATGAAACAAAAATTCACGATAGCGAGTAAGAATTATTATTCACCCTTTGCTATCCAAATTGGATTGAAATTGCACCAATAAACATGAAATCACCGTAATTATTATTGTTTTTAAATTACTAAAAAATCGATTTATTAATTAAAACCTTTTTTTTCCACTTGACCCCCATTTTTTACCACAAAAATTACTAAAATAATAGTTATTTAATCAATTAATTTCTAACAATTCCAAAAATTAATACAACATATAAGTATATACTAACAAATATAGCAAAGTGATAAAAAATATAAAACAGAATTGTTAATAGTAATTATTAGATATTGAATTTTAATTTATTAATAAAAATTAGTATATAAGTACTAATACAAAACTGAAGATGATAACTTTGCCCGTTTAGCTGGCAAAGTTGAGTTAGTTAAGATGCGGTCCAAAAACCAATTACATCAACTTTATTTTGCTGCAAAATTGCACGAATTGGCATTTGATTAATATCATTCCCTCTTTCTGCTTGTTCGAGTACTTGCATTTTGCTTTCTCCAACTAAATGCAAATAGATATTTTGACTATCTAAAATAGTCGGTAATGTTAAGGTAATACGGTCAAGCGGTGCTGTTAATGGTGTCATACCGACAACTTTTTGACCAGATTTCATATCTAAACCTGCCATTAAATTAGCCGCACCAGGGAAAAGCGAAGCTGTATGACCATCTTCTCCCATCCCCAAAATTAACACATCAAAGGGCATAGGAATCTTATTTAATATTTTGTCTGTAATTTCTGCTCCATCAAATGGATTGTCACAACTATTCTTTAAACCAACAAACTTAGCCAATTTAGCTTTATTTTGTAGTAAATACGTTAATACTAATTTCTCATTACTTGCATCATCCGTATCATCCACCCATCTATCGTCAACTAATGTGATAAAAACATTATGCCAATCCAAATCTTGTTGACTGAGTAGTTTAAATAATGGAATAGGGGTTTTCCCACCTGATACAGCAATAGAAGCATGTCCTTTTTTATCAATAGCTTTTTTCAATTCATTGATAATATGAGTAGCTAAATCTTCAATTAATGATTGACTATTTGGGTATTTATTTAATGTAAACATTTTAATAATTCCTCTATTCAAATTCATGCCATGAGTGACCATCTTTAGTGATCAATGCAACAGAAGCTACAGGGCCCCAAGTACCAGCAGGATAAGTTTTTGGTGATTCATTATCTGAATTCCACGCACTAATAATTGAATCAACCCATTTCCAAGCTGCCTCAACTTCATCTCGATGAACAAATAATGCTTGTCGTCCTCGCATCACTTCAAGTAACAAACGCTCATATGCATCTGCACTCTGTTGATGAAAAGTTTCATTAAAACTTAAATCTAACTTAGTCGTTTGTAAATTATGCATACTATCTAATCCCGGCACCTTGTTTAAAATTTCAATATCCAGGCCTTCATCTGGTTGTAGGCGGATAGTTAATTTATTCTGAGGTAATTGAGAATAAGACTCACTAAATAAATTCAGAGGTAAAGATTTAAAGTAAACTACGACTTCAGAACACTTACTTGGTAAGCGTTTTCCAGTTCGTAAATAAAAAGGCACACCAGCCCAACGCCAATTATCAATATCAACACGAATAGCAACAAATGTTTCAGTATTACTTTGCTTATTTGCACCATCTTCTTCTAAATAACCAGGTACATTAATGCCATTAACAAATCCAGTAGTATATTGACCTCTAACAACTTTTTCGCGGATATTTGCTTTATTAATTGAACGTAAAGCATTAAGTACAGCTACTTTTTCTCTACGTAAGCTATTATCTTCAAGATTTGCAGGTGGCGACATGGCTATCATCGTCAGAATTTGTAATAAATGATTCTGCACCATATCACGCATTTGACCAGCTTTATCAAAATATCCCCAACGTCCTTCAATTCCAACTTGTTCTGCAACTGTGATTTCAACATGATCGATTGAATTTCTATTCCAAAGTGAAGCAAACACAGGGTTAGCAAAACGAAGGGCGAGTAAATTTAATACTGACTCTTTTCCTAAATAATGGTCGATACGATAAACTTGTGATTCATTGAAATACTTTGCAACCGAATCATTAATTTCTTTTGATGATTGTAGATCAAAACCTAATGGTTTTTCCATTACGATTCTGTTTTGAGCTTGATTTAAACCTGCTTCAGCCAACCCTTGACAAATCGTACCAAATGCATTGGGATGCATCGCAAAATAAAAAATGGCAGGATGTGACTTTTCAAGCTTATCTTTTAATGAATTAAAACCAACTATGTCATTTACATCTAATTTGTGAAAGTTAAGCCGTTGGCTAAGTCGTTGCCAAATATGTTCATCTAATGGTTCTGGTATAAATGTGGTTAACGCATCTTTTGCAACTTCCGTGTAAGCCGCTTGATCCCAATCAGCACGGCCTACACCTAAAATTTTTGTCTGCTCTGGCAACTTTCCATATTTTTCTAATTGATATAGAGACGGTAAAAGTTTGCGCCTTGTTAAATCCCCTTTAGCGCCGAAAATAACTAAATCGCAAGCTGGGATATCAGACATAGAGCTCTCCTAAAATGGTGTAATCTACAATTTATTTTTATTATTGTTTGATTATCAGTATACATCAAGTTAATAGAATAAATCATAACAATAGATATTTATCATTTTTAGACTATAATAAAAAATAAAAGGTCACCATTTTGGTGACCTTTTATTTAAAGATGGTGTTGAATAGTTTTCAACAAAAGTCGTTATGCGCGAACAAAATCCATGTGAACTAATTTTGGTTTAAATGGATGACGTTGTACTGCTTGGACTTTAACTTTAACTGCTTTACCGTCAATATCAATAGTTAATAATTCAGAATAAAATTCTGGTTTTTCTTGCATATTGAAAACTTGGTTGTGATCTAACACAATAGAAATTGCAGGTTCTGTTCCACCATAAACAATTGCTGGGAACTGACCAGCGTGACGCAGGCGGCGGCTCGCACCCTTACCATGCTCTTTTCTAACTTCTGCTTTTAATGTAAACATATCGATTTCTCTTATTTATTTCAAATAAAAAACCAATTACAGGCGACCCAGTAGTTGGCTATAAAATTAGTGCTTTAAAAAGCGCTAGGGATTATAAAGTGTTATGCTAGTAAACGCAATCAAATAATCAGCTTAATAAAGATAAAGTCAGATATGGATTGCATTTACAATATCAAAAAAACTAATGATTAAATAACTTCAATCTTAAATCCATAGGCTGATTTTTGTGTTGCTGTTAATTTTAACGGTTTATTAATACGACATGATTCAACACAAACCATAGATTGATATTCTTCATCGGCAAAATCAGCCATCGCTTTAGCTTTATCAATCCAAGGATTCCAAGTCACGACATCACTTGCATTAACATTGGTTAATTTGATTGTTCGTTTACCATCGGCGATAGTTATTACGTCATCGGCATTGGTATAAATGCGATCAACTTCTTGATTAAAAGTAAGTTGTCCTTGAACTGTTGGTTTATTTTCAACCGGTAAGCGTTCTTGATAAGAATCACCTAAACCTTTAACAATAACATCATGAATATTATTAATACCCAAATAAGTATGTAGGGCACTGGTTGCCTCAAAATCCCCTTGACAAGATAGTGTTACCTCACAGGTTTGTCCAACATGGATAGTTAACCATACATGAAAAGATTTTGTGAAAAAACGTTCTGTTTGTTGATTATTGGTTAATGATAACGTGAGATCCACACCATTATTATCTTCTTTGCAAGAATCTAATTGCCATTCAACGAGACGCGCAAAACCATGCATTGGATCGCCTAATTTACCAAACCATGGCCAACAAACTGGCACACCGCCTCTAATTGCCACTTCCTTTTTAAAATTAGCTTTTTGACTTAACCAAATCACGGGTGTAGTTTCTGTTGACGGTTGCCAAAATAATAGATGAGCACCTTGTAACGATACTGCAGCTGAACATGTTTTATGTTTAATTACTAATACAGGTAATTCACCAAATGTACTTTGATTGACTGATGAACTCAATGATGCTCCTGAAGCCTGGCTATCTAAAATCTGTTTAACGATACTCATATTTACTCCTAAATATTTAATTTACATGGCGAACATTGCCTATAATTTAATGCTAATTGTACGCGCGTTATTCAAATTATAAAAACGGAATAAAGGCAATAAAAGCTTTTTTTACTAAATTGGAGTAATATAGCCAGCTATTTCTTATTAGTACCCATACTTTATTTTAAAATTTGAGGAAAGGCATATGTTTGATTATAAAATCCCGTTGAGTTTATATATACATATGCCATGGTGCGTACAAAAATGTCCATATTGTGATTTTAATTCACATAAAATGAAAAAAACGCCCGATTATTCCGCATATATAGACCATTTAATTAATGATTTAAAACAAGATATTGCGCTTTATAATACTCGCTCTATTCACTCTATTTTTATTGGTGGAGGTACCCCAAGCCTTTTCTCGTCTGAGTTAATTAATAAATTATTAGTCGCTATAAATAAAATCATACCAATAAATCACAATGCAGAAATAACTATTGAAGCTAATCCTAATTCCGTTGATGTAGAAAGATTTAAAGAGTATCAACAAGCAGGAATAAATCGAATATCAATTGGTATACAAAGCTTTCAAGCAGATAAACTTATAAAATTAGGGCGAGTTCATAACCAACAAGAAGCGATAGATGCTGGAAAATTAGCTCATGATTTAAACTTAAAAAGTTTTAATTTAGATTTAATGCATGGCTTACCAGACCAAACCATTGATGATGCATTGAATGATCTAAAACAAGCAATTGCAATCGCACCACCACATTTATCTTGGTATCAATTAACTATTGAGCCTAACACATTGTTTGGTTCTAAACCACCTATTTTGCCTGATGACGATATGCTTTGGGATATTTACCAACAAGGTCATCAATTATTAACTAAATATGGTTACCAGCAATATGAGACATCGGCTTATGCCAAATCCAATTATCAATGCCAACATAATTTGAATTATTGGCGATTCGGTGATTATATTGGTATTGGTTGTGGCGCTCATGGAAAGTTAACCCAAAATGATGGAACTATTATTCGTACGGTAAAAACCAAACATCCTAAAGGCTATCTAGAAGGACGTTATTTAGAACGTTCTTATACTGTTGCAAAAAATGAGTTAGCCTTTGAATTTTTTATGAACAGATTTAGACTATTTGAAGCTACGCCTAAATCTGAATTTGAACAACGAACTTTTTTACCGTTGAAATCCATTGATAAACCAATCTCACTGGCTATCGAAAAAAATTATCTGGTTGAGCATAACCAAAGCTGGCAAATCACAGACCATGGTAAGTTATTTTTAAATTCATTACTTGAAATATTCTTATAACGAAATCATTAATACATATATATTTACTATAAATTAACAAAATAAATACCAATTATTTAATTAAATATATCCATATTTTTACTTACATTTATTCAAAAAGAGAGCATACTATATGGACAATGCATTAATTCATTGTTTTCCTATTCCTTATATTTTCCCAATAACATCGTTATTGGGAGTTTTTTACAAATTAAAAATAAATCAAGTTTTTCTTATCAAATTAAACCATTGTATGTTGTGATAAAAACTGTTGAATTTCGACAAGTGAAGATGTTCCTTCCATCGGACCTCGTTTTGTTACTGCTAAGGCACCGCTGACATTAGCGAATTTTAGTGCAGTTTCAATGCAATACCCAGCTAACAATAAACTCACAAATGTTGCACTGAAACAATCACCAGCACCGGTTGGATCTACTACATCGACATTAAAACCATCTACATGAATCATTTTAAGACAATTTTTTTCATCCAAACCATAATAATTTGCGCCTTTAGCACCACCTTTTACAACGATATGTTTTATACCATTATTGAGTAAAGTTGACATCGTCTGTTGTTCACTTTCATCATTCTGAGCGAAATAACAAACTTCATTCTCACTAGGTAAAAATATATCGGTATACTCCATAATATAACCAAAGGATTGTTCCATTTCTTGAATATTAAACATCTCTTTGCGTAAATTAGGATCAAACGAGATTGTTCCACCTTTATTTTTGATTATATCTAATGCTTTTCTCATCGCATCAATAGCCCTAAAAGAGTAAAGCGAAGAGCCCATAACGTGCAAATGAGTACAATCTTTCAGCAATTTTTCATCAATATGATTAAAAGATAACAAACCACATGCACTATTGGGAATATTAAAAATAAAATCTCGTTCATTATAGTCTTGATAACTAACAAATGCACTTCCAGTATTGGCTCTACTACGAGAAATAATACCATCAATAATTACACCATCTTGTTTAAGTCGGTTAATACACATTTTTCCAAAGCTATCTTTTCCCACACAACTGAAAAAAACTACACGAAACCCTAATTTAGCTACTTGATCGGCAAATATTGCTGGAGCACCACTCGGATAGGGGCCAATAAATTCACCTGTTTTATCAAAGCGTTGATTATGCTCTTTCGCCAAAAATTCAACAAGTAATTCTCCTAACGTACAAATTTTAAATTCCATCTTAATTATGTCCCCAATAGTTTATGATAAATCATACAATATTTATTCGTCGAAATTTGTTTAAAATTAGAATTTAATAACTGGTGATGGTATTCTGACACTGCCGCTTTAGATAAAATGGTAACATCTATATTTTTTAATTTACCAATACTATGGTTATCTTTATGTAAAGATCGGTCTAATAAAAGACCAATTGTATGTTTAGACTTTTTTAAAATTTGTTGATATATTTCTTTTTGTCCACTATCGTCAATAATTAATTCGTTATCTTCATTAATTGCTGCTAATTCAATAATAAAGTGTGAAATAGAATAATTATTAAGATTAATAGTTTCATTATAGTTTTTGATAATTTTTCCTTCACATAAAAGCCCACCAATTAAGATGACTTCCGAATCTGAAAATTCCTGCATTAATAATGCATTTTTTATGTCATTCATAATAATTCGCAATGATTTTTTTTCATGCAAAAAAGGGATCAGTTTTCGAGTTAAAAAACCATGCCCTAAAAAAATAGTATCACCATCATTAATATAGCTTAAACAGGCTTTTGCCAAATCTATGTAACAATTACCTTTCGTATTACTAAGATTGATAGAGATAGAATTATGAACCAAACCTTCTGGAGAAATATAAATAGCTCCACCAAAGGAACGTTTTAAATATCCCTGTTGCTCAAGATAACTTAAATCTTGCCGGATGGTTACGTGAGAAACTTTTAATAGGTCGGACAATTCATCAACTTTCACTTCTCCATTTTGGCGTACAATTTTTGCGATATCTAGTCGACGTTTTAATAGGGTCGAAGATGCTTTAGCCAATTTTCACTTCCTATGTTACTAATAAAAAATTTGAAACACTTATCATAGAATTTATCATACATATAATCAATAATAATAGTGCCAATCTGCGACTATATGATTTTCATTTATATGTACTTTTATTTGATATTCTAGGTCAATAAAGAACATCTAACAAATAATACTTAATAATGTTTCTAATTTATTAATAAAAAGTCAGTTTTTGTGATCTAATTCACAATATTAATACTAGAATAACTTTCATTTTATAATCATAATTAATAGAAATAATTTTCAATTCGAAAAAACAAAAGTATGTAAGGTTTATTATATTTAAGGAGTAGTTAAATGAGTATTATTTCAAGTAATAACATGTTAAAAAAAGCTCAAAGAGAGCAATATGCGATCCCTGCTTTCAACATCCATAATTTAGAAACAATGCAAGTAGTTGTTGAAACAGTTGCCGAGTATCAATCTCCGGTTATTTTAGCTGGTACACCTGGCACATATAGCTATGCTGGAACAGAAAATATCATTGCAATTGCCAATGAGTTATCAAAAAAACACAATGTTCCATTAGCTATTCATTTAGATCATCATGAAGAGTTCTGTGATATCGCGAATAAAATTAATGCTGGTGTTAGATCAGTAATGATTGATGGTTCCCATTTGCCATTTGATGAAAATATTGCCACAGTAAAACAAGTTGTTAAATATGCTCACAGAAATGATGTTAGTGTTGAAGCAGAGCTCGGACGTCTTGGTGGTGTTGAAGATGATCTTATTGTTGATACTAAAGATGCATTATATACAAATCCACATCAAGCAATTGAATTTGTCAAGAAAACAAATATAGATTCACTAGCTATTGCAATAGGAACAGCGCACGGTCTTTATAAATCAGAACCTAAACTTGACTTTGAACGCTTATCAGAAATTCGTTCAGTAGTCGATATCCCTTTAGTTTTGCATGGTGCTTCTGGAGTTCCAGATAAGGATGTACGTGAATGTATAAAACGGGGAATTTGTAAAGTAAATGTTGCAACTGAACTAAAAATCGCTTTTTCTGAAGCATTAAAACAATACCTAATAGAACACCCTGATGCAAATGATCCTAGAAATTATATGAAACCGGCTAAAGCAGCAATGAAAGAGATTGTCAAAAAAATCATTACAACTTGTGGCTGTGCAGGTAAGTTATAAGGGGAATCATATGATTTACACTTTAACACTTAATACCGCAATTGATATGAATATTCATTGCCAAGGGCTAAAACCCAATTTAGTAAATAGAACACTACATACAGAATATAGCCCTAACGGTAAAGCAGTTAATGTTTCAATTGTATTAAATAAATTTGATAAACCTACTTGTGCATTAGGATTTTTTGGTGGTTTTTCGGGAAAATATATTATTGATGAACTAACTAAGATGCAAATTCAAACTATCCCTTGTTTGATCGATGATATTACCAGAATTAATGTTTTTATTAATGATGAACAAAATGAATATAAATTGGTCTCTAAAGGACCTTTTATTCCTGATAACAAAAAAGCTGAAATGCTAACTATTATTGAGTCACTCAACAATAACAGTTATTTAGTTATAAGCGGTAGTTTGCCAAATAACATTGAACCTGATTATTTGGAATTAATTTTAAAAATTTGCATAAGCAAAAATATCAAAATAATTTTGGATATTAGTCATACTAAATTAAAAGATTTATTGATTTATAAACCTTTACTTATCAAACCTAATAATGAAGAGTTAAAAGATATTTTTGGTTTTACAACTGATACAACAGAGCAAATAATTGCAGCATTAGAAAATGTTCATCAGCAAGGAGCACAAAATATTTTACTAACAATGGGTTCAAAAGGACTTTATTTTTCAAACGGGAAAAATATTTGGTTCTGCAACGCAATAACGATAAAACAAGTTAGTTCAGCTTGCGCAGGGGACGCATCGCTTGCTGCATTTCTCAGTGAATGGCTTCCTTTTCAAAACAATTGTCAATTAGCAATGAAAAAAGCATCAGCAACTGGTGCCAATGTTGCCGAATCAAATGGTTTAGGATTATTAAACAAAGTTAGTACCTATATCAAACAACTTGAAGTGACTCAAATAAAATAAAATTAAATGGAAAATTGTTATGAAAAAAATACTAGCAGTAACAGGTTGTCCTACAGGTATAGCACATACTTATATGGCAGAAGAAGCATTGAAATCAGCAGCTCAAAAAGCTGGGATTGAAATTAAAGTAGAAACCAATGGAGCAAGTGGTGTAGAAAACCTAATTACTGATGCAGATATTGCTGATGCAATTGGTGTGATTATTGCGGCTGATAAAGATGTTAATCCTGATCGTTTTAATGGATTACCGGTTATTGAAGTACCTGTAAAAGATGGTATCCATAAAGCGACTATACTTATTGAAAAAATAAACACAGGAACAGTACCTATTCGCAAAAACTTAAAAAATAACAGTCACTCATCAGAACTACCAAATCAAAATGAATTAAAAGAATCTGTTGGTCGACAAATATATAAGCATCTTATGAGTGGTGTTTCAAATATGTTACCATTCGTTGTTGCTGGAGGGGTATTAATTGCATTGTCATTTCTATGGGGTATTTATTCCGCAGATCAAAGCAATCCTCAATATAATGAGTTTGCTGCATTACTAATGAAAATTGGTGGCCAAGCTTTCGGTATTATGGTCCCTATTTTTACAGGTTTTTTAGCTTATTCAATAAGTGGGCGACCAGGTATGGTAGCTGGTTTTGTCGGTGGTTTAATTGCTAATATAACTGGTGCAGGTTTTTTAGGTGGTATTATTGCTGGATTCGCTGCTGGTTATTTAATGCTGATTGTTAAAAGACTTTTAGATGGCCTTCCTCGTGCATTTGAAGGACTTAAATCAATTTTCATAATGCCATTAATAGGGGTATTTGTGATTGGTGCAGGCATGTTTTTACTTGGTGGACCGATTGCTGTTGTTAATAATGGCATGAAAGAATGGTTAGCCTCATTGCAATCTGCTAATCCTATTTTATTAGGAATTGTTATTGGTGCAATGTGCTCTTTCGACTTCGGTGGCCCTATCAATAAAGCTGCTTATGTAACAGGTACAATGCTGTTAGGAGAAGGTAATTACTATTTTATGGCTGGTGTTTCCGCTGCCTGTATTGTCCCTCCTTTTGTTATTGCCTTTTCAACTACTATTTTCCGAAGTAAAGCATTTACTGAAGAAGAGCGTGCTGCTGGCATTGTAAATTATATACTTGGTTCAACTCATATAACCGAAGGCGCTATTCCATTTGCTGCCAAAGATCCATTACACGTTATTCCAATTATGATGTTTTCATCAGCTATTGCCTCAGTATTAACTTTTATTAGTCAAATCCAAGTTCCTGCACCTCATGGAGGATTTTTAGTCCTACCTTTAGTCAATAAACCTTTCATGTGGGTTGGTTGTATTTTTATAGGTGCATTAGTCGGAGCAATTTTATTAGGTTTATGTCGTATACGTGAAAAACGAAAATCGACTGTTGAAAAATAAAAAGTCAATTATTAAATATGGCTAATAAATTGATCTTTTGAATATATATGAATTTTTAAGGAAAATAAATGAGCAATATACAATTAAAAGTTGAAGACATATCTATTATAAATGGCTTTTATACTAAACAAGATGCAATAAAAGCGGTATCAGAAAATATGATAAAAGCAGGATTAGTAATGCCCGATTATACTCAATCGATGTTCGATCGTGATCTGCAAATATCAACTTTTCTGGGTAATGGTATAGCAATTCCTCATGGAACTACCGATAAACGTGATAGTGTTATACAAACAGGATTAAAAGTCATCTATTACCCTGATGGAATAAATTGGGATGAAGATAATAATATTGCCTATGTTGTTATTGGTATAGCGGCAAAAAGTAATGAACACTTAGATATTTTGCGCCAATTAACAAGAGCAGTTATTGCTGAAGATACAATAAAGCGAATTCAATCCGTTAAAAAACCAGAAGAACTATTAACAATCCTTCAAGGAAACTAATATTATCATCCCATGAGAAGAAATGATATATGTGAACTCATGGGATTTTTATCTTAGTCTTATTAACGACGGAGCAATTAAATCGGTAAATAAAGTTAGTTTTTAAACTACGCCGAATATTAGGTATTAAAACCTTCCAAACGATTATTGATAATTGTTTTATTATTAATCATTTCAAATGAAACTAAAATGCATTGCCAATTAATACCTAAAACAATTAGCATTCATTCAAAATCATTATAATACTGCATATAATCTTCATAGATATAATTTTTAAACCTATAATTACAAGTGAAATCATCAGTTAGTTTGAATTGGTAACTAATTTTAAAATCAAGGTAACTCGAAATGTGATGTGATTTATCAATTAACAACCTGTTATCCATAACTTTATCAATTGATAACGCTTAAACATGATCTAAAATATAAAAAATAGAATTTGATAATCACGTACTTTTTTTACTTCTTAGATATCAGCATAACTAAAATTTTCGATAGTTTGATATTCATCTAATCTAAAAAAATGTTCAATATTGAGCATAGAACATTTTAATTTTTCAACTGTATCAATTAAATCACTTTTCTATTTCCTGTTTTAATCTTATTTAAAATAGGTTATTAAACTATCGCCAAGATTGAGGTTTACTTTCTTTTTAAAATAATCCTTAAATCATCACCGATCATTTCAACTGATTCAAAACGAAATTGCGGCGCTAATGAGAGTTTTTGTAGATTAGGTAATACACACATATCTTGTGCATTATGGCCCAGCAATTTAGGTGCATAATATAGAATTAATTCATCAACAAGATCCTGTTCAATTAATGCACCAGCTAGCTGGGCTCCCGCTTCAACCCAAATAGAATTAATTTGCTGTTTGGCTAATATGGATAATAATTCTGATAAATTGATGTGATTATTGCTTGATGATACAATGATTAATTTGGTATTTGAGAATGATATTGAAAGGTTTTTCTTTCTAACTAGCCATGTTTCACCTGGTTGGTTAAAAATATTTTCATCACCCATCATTTGATTTTGGCTATCAATTATCACTCGAACTGGTTGACGAACTTCGTCTAAAGGATAAATTGTTTTTATTAAATTAGGTAATTCATTATATCTAACAGTTAAACTGGCATTATCTACATGAACTGTTTTTCTGGTACTTAAAATACAACTTGCTTGAGCTCTAAATTGTTGAACATCTTGTCTAGCAGCAGCCGATGTTATCCATTTACTTTCGCCTGATGCCATGGCTATTTTTCCGTCCAACGAAACTGCCATTTTCAATTGTACAAATGGCATACCTGTCCGCATACGTTTTAAAAAGGCTTGATTGATGGCTTCCGCTTGATTGGCTAATACACCAACACTGACTTCTATACCAGCATCATTCAATCGTTTTATACCTTGTCCAGCTACATTGGGGTTAGGATCTTGCATAGCAATAACCACACGCTTAATTCCCGATTTAACAAGGGCATCAGCACAAGGAGGAGTTCGTCCATAATGGCTACAGGGTTCAAGTGTTACATAAGCGGTAGCATCCTTAGCTTGATTGCCTGCCATTTTCAATGCATAGACTTCTGCATGTGGTAAACCGGCTTTAATATGAAAGCCTTTACCAATAATGCAATCATTTTTAACAATGATACAACCCACATTAGGATTTGGGGTAGTCGTAAAACGGCCAAGCTTAGCTAGTTCAATAGCTTGCTGCATATAAAATTGATCTTTACCTATAATCATAATTTAGATTACTTTTGCTGCAATTTAGCAATTTCATTACTAAATTGTTCAATGTCGTCAAAGCTGAAATAAACCGATGCAAAACGAATATAGGCGACTTTATCAAGGTTTTTAAGTTCTTCAATAACAAAATCACCAATTAATTTGGTTGGCACTTCTCTTTCTCCAGCTACTCTAAGTTTTGATTTAATTCGAGTAATTGCATCTTCTATTGCATCAAAACTAACAGGGCGTTTTTCTAGAGCTCGCTTTATACCATTGCGAAGTTTATCTTCATTGAAAGGTTCACGAACTTTATTGCTTTTGATAACATTAGGCATAATTAATTCAGCCATTTCAAATGTGGTAAACCGTTCATTACATTCGACACATTGTCGACGACGGCGAACCTGAAAACCTTCACCTACTAAGCGAGAATCAATAACTTTTGTATCATCTGCATTACAAAACGGACAGTGCATAAATATAACCTGATAACGTTTTAACTTATATTACAATAGCCGAAATTAGCCATTTAAACAAGATTTCAGCTAAGTAATATATACTCTAAAAATTTGTAATCAAAATAAATTTTAAAAAACTGTCACCAATCTAGTGACGGCAACCATATTTACCATGTTAATGAGATTAAGAAATCACGCAATTTAGTAAAATTATCCGGCATATAGTGAGAAAGTAATGGCATCTCAGCTCTTTCAGCCAAGGCTGATGGTAATGAAATTGATCGACCAAGGATGTCTTCAACTACTTCTTTAAATTTAGCTGGATGAGCTGTCCCTAAAAATAAACCATACTCTCCTTCTTGCAACTGATCTCGTAATGCCCGATAGGCAATAGCACCATGAGGTTCGGATAAATAACCTTTTTTATCCAATTCCTGAACCGTTTTTACTGAAGTTTCATCTGAAACAGCTGCATGCCCTAATGATTTAAGTATCCAATCTTCCCTCTGATAAATTTCTTCAATCCTTGGCCAGTTGTTTGGTTGACTAACATCCATAGCATTAGATAATGTTGCCACAGTTTTATGGGGCTCCCATTTACCCGTTTCTAAATAACGAGGAACAGTATCATTAGCATTTGTCGCAGCAATAAAACGTTTGATAGGTAGTCCCATGGTTTTTGCTAGTAAACCAGCAGTTAAATCACCAAAATTACCACTTGGTACGGAAATAACTAATTGTTCACGTTGTTTGGCGGTAAGCTGCGCGTAAGCCTCAAAATAATAGCAGATCTGCGCCAAAAGCCGACTGATATTGATAGAATTAGCTGAATTTAAACCAATAGTAGTTTTTAGTTCTTCATCATCAAACGCTTTTTTAACTAAAGCTTGGCAGGCATCAAAATCACTTTGAATAGCGATGGTGTGAATGTTATCACCTAACGTACAAAAGAGCTTCTCTTGTAATGGGCTAATTTTACCTTCTGGATATAAAATCACGACACGAATATTTGGTAAGTGATAAAATGCATGGGCAACAGCAGCACCAGTATCTCCCGAAGTTGCAGTCAAAATGGTGATTTTTTTATCGGCAGCAACTTGGACTAAAGCTTGTGCCATAAAGCGTCCACCAAAATCTTTAAATGCTAATGTCGGACCATGATAAAGTTCTAATGATCCAATATCATCTTCTACCGATTTAACGGGGGCAGGAAATTGGAAAGCATTTTGCACTAATCGATGCATATCATTATCGTTAATTTCATTGCCAATAAAAGCGGATAAGATTTTGGCACTTCGTGTAATAAAGTCCATTTTTAATAATGCTTCTATTTCTTGCGCAGAAAATTTTGGTAATTGTTCTGGGAAAAACAAACCTTGTCCTCTTCCTAATCCTTGTTGTACCGCCTGCGCAAAACTAACCTGCTCGGAATGATCTTTTAAGTTATACAGTTTCATAATATTTTCCAATAATTTTATACTTTAATTGTTTTCTTTTTGATTTAATCTTATTGTTTTATTTAATAACAATTAACTTAAATCTCTCTTGCACCATGTGGATCTATTTTACAAATATGAGTAAAACCATCTTCATTTTGCAAATAAGAACTTTTCAATAATGACTCTATTTGCTGTGCAGTTTCAAGATTATCTGCTACCACAAACATTGTCGGTCCTGAACCTGATATACCAGAGGCTAATGCACCAAGTTGTTTTACCTTTTTTTGTGTCGCATCAAAATTAGGTAGCAACTGTTTACGATAAGGCTCAGCAATATTATCAATCAACATTGCCGAAGCAAGTTTAGGTTGTTTAGTATAACAAGCATGTAAAAAACCACCTACATAACGACCATGCGCAACACAATCTGCTTTTTGGTATTGAGCAGGTAATATTGCTCGAGCTTCAGCGGTAGAAACTTTAATACCTGGATAAGCCATTACCCAATACCAATTGTCAAAATGCGGTATCGCTTCACTTATCACCCCCATTTCATCAAGGATAAGTTGCATTCCACCTAAGTAACAAGGAGCGACATTATCATAATGTACACTACCAGAAATGCGACCTTCCAGTTCCCCCATCATGGTAAGCATTTCAAATTCATTAAATGGTTCATCAAAAAACTTATTTAACGCAACAAAAGCGCCAACAACAGAACAAGCACTTGAACCTAATCCAGAACCAATTGGCATATTTTTTTCTAGCGTTATTTTAACCGGTAATGTTTTACCCATAGCTTTACAAAAACGTTGCCAACATTGATACACAATATTGTATTTTGGGTCTTTCGGTAGTTTTTTAACAAATTGACCTCTGCTTGTAAGGCGAAACTCAGTTGCAGACTCAATGGTTATGCAGTCACCTAACATCGCACCACTAATTGGATTGATTGCTGCACCTAAAATATCAAAGCCAACGCTAATATTTGCCATTGATGCAGGTGCATAAATAGTTAATGATTTATGACTCATTTAGCCTCCAATTTTTCCAGATGTGGTTCGTAAAATATCAGCAAACACACCAGCTGCAGTAACATCATTACCAGCACCATAACCACGTAATACTAATGGAATTGGTTGATAATACCTAGTATAAAATGCTAAGGCATTTTCACCATTTTTAACTTTATAAAGTGGATCATCAGTATCAACGGCTTCTATTTTGACGCTACATTGATTTCCATCAATGCTACCGACATAACGTAGTACTTTTCCTTGTTTAGCTGCTTTTTCTGATTTTTCTTTAAATTGCAAATCCAATTGTGGCAATTTTGCCATAAACTCATCAATAGAGCCTTGAGAATATTCTGCAGGTAGCACTGATTCAACTTTAATTTGATCAAGTTCAAGTTGTAATCCAGCCTCCCTTGCTAAGATTAATAGTTTTCTAGCTACGTCGGTACCTGATAAGTCATCACGAGGGTCAGGCTCAGTAAACCCCTTTTCTTTGGCCAACTTCGTTGCTTCTGATAATGACATACCTTCATCTAACTTACCAAAAATAAAAGATAATGAACCCGATAAAATACCTGAAAACTTAATTAATTCGTCACCGGCATTAAGCAAATTTTGTAAATTCTCAATTACCGGCAGCCCAGCACCAACGTTAGTATCATATTGGAATTTACGCTTGCTATTTGCTGCCTCTTGGCGTAAACGAAGGTAATAAGCCATTGAACTAGTATTGGCTTTCTTATTCGGTGTTACAACATGAAAACCATTAGCAAGAAAATCAACATATTTATCTGATACCTCACTACTTGAAGTACAGTCGACTAAAATTGGATTGAGGAGCCGGTTATTTTTAGCAAATTCAATAATACTATTTAACGTATAATTGGTTTCACTTTGTTTTATTTGATTACGCCAATTATCTAAATTGATACCATCACGATTAAGTACAGAGTGCTTGGAATTAAATAAACCACAAACACGCAGATCAATTTGTTTATTTTTAAGCCATTTTTGTTGACGACCGATTTGATCCACCAATGCACCACCAACACCACCAACACCAATAACAAACACATCTAACATTTTGTCAGTACCAAATAACATTTGGTGAGTCACACGCACACCCATTACAGCAACATCATTATCAACTACAACAGAGATTGAGCGCTCTGATGAACCTTGCGCAATTGCCACAATGTTAATATTGGCTCGAGCTAATGCTGTAAAGAAATTAGCCGATAAGCCACGTAATGTACGCATACCATCACCAACCACTGAGATAATTGCCAATTTTTCGATCACTTCAATTGGTTCAAGTAAACCATCTTTTAATTCTAAATAAAATTCTTCACTTAATGCCTCTTCAGCCCGATAAAGTTCGGTTTGAGGCACACAAAAACTAATACTATATTCAGACGACGATTGCGTTATAAGTACCACAGAAATACCGGCATAAGACATAGCGGAAAAAACCCGAGCTGACATACCAACCATGCCTTTTAATCCTGGACCAGATACATTAATCATAGCCATATTATTTAGGTTAGTGATACCTTTTACAGGCGTTGAACTATCAATAACATTAGCACCAATTAAAGTACCTGGTGCATCTGGATTATTAGTATTTTTTATTAAGCATGGAATTTGGAATTGAGCTATAGGTAAAATTGTTCTTGGATGAAGTACCTTAGCACCAAAATAAGAGAGTTCCATTGCTTCTTGATAAGACATCGTTTTTAATAATTTGGCATCTGGAACAATCCGAGGATCACACGTATAAACCCCATCCACATCAGTCCAAATTTCGCAGCTATTGGCGCGTAAACACGCGGCTAATACTGAAGCAGAATAATCAGAACCATTACGTCCTAAAACAACTAATTCCCCCTTTTCGTTACCTGCGGTAAAACCTGGCATCAAAATCATATTTTCTGGAGGAATACGCATTTCACTGATTCGATGAGATGATTCGATGATATCAACTGTTGATTCTAAATAATCCCCAGTAGCAATTAACATTGCTACTGGATTAATAACAGTGACAGCATGACCTTTTGCCTTCAACAATTCTTGCATAATTGCAATCGAAAGTTTTTCCCCTCGGCAAATGATTGTGGCATTAATACTATCAGGACATTGACCTAATAGTCGAATACCTTCTAACAATTGTTTGACATTATTTAACTCGTTTAGAGCAAACTTTTTCATTTCTTCATAGGCAAAATTAGGTAACGCTTTTGCAATACCAGTTAATAAATCTGCAAAGATTTTTTCAGCATCGTAGATATTGGTTTGGATATCTTGCTTTGCAACGGTTTTTTCAACCATTGCAACTAAATGGTTAGTAATTTTAGCTGGTGCAGATAAAACTGTTGCCGTTTGTTCTTGTTTAGCATTATTTTCAATAATCTCTGCTACACGCAAAAACCGTTCTGCGTTGGCAACTGATGTTCCTCCAAATTTTAAAACTTTCATATCTCACCTTATTTAATTTCCTAATTTATGCCAATGATAATTCAAAATATAATTTTAAGAAAAACTCATAAAATCAATATTTTGAAATCTATTTACTTTAATTTTATAACTTTTTTATTTTACAAAGTAAAAAACCCGCCTTTTGGGGCGGGTTTTTTGATATTTTTTTAAGGAAAAATTAACCCGCCCTATAATTAATAATAGTGCCGGTGGTACTAATAATGCCTAAGATCATCATTACAATATTCATTATTTTTCCTAAAATAAACTCTAAATAAAACAGCCCGACATTTTCATGTCAGGCTGTAAATAACTAAAATACCTTTTTGCTGTTTTCGTATTCATTCACTACTTTATTTAATGCTTTATAGATACTTTCGGCATCTTGTTTTTTTAAAGCCTCATCAAGTATATTGAGATACGATAACATTAATTTTTGATTGTCCTCAGCAAATTGTGGTGAAACTTCCTGATCTTCATATAACATGACATAAGTGCGTGCAAATCCAAATATCAAAAAGTAAACGGATGCGTTACTTGGATCTTCTTGGATTAATGTTCTCATAGCCTTACGTAATTTTACGTACGAATCAGTACCAGGCAAGCTTGTCGCAAATATTTTTGTTACTTCAGAAAATGTCATTGCTAAAACCTCAATCAAAATCACAAGCAAAAAGAATAGCAACCCATTAACATAAGTGCAAGTCTATTTTGTTTATCAATTCTATTTTTTTAATATTTTTTATTTAAAGCATTGATATCATTCAATGCCTATTTAATTTCACCTTAAATTCCTTTGCAAACTGATAAGCCTGCCGAAGCTTGTGCCACTGGCATAATTTCGATTGAATTGACATTAAAATGATTTGGTGTTTTAACTAACCATGACACAGTATTGGCAATATCTTCTGGAGTGATAAAATCCACATCTTTATACACTGCAGCTGCTTGTTCAGCATTACCATGGAATCGCACATTTGAAAATTCGGTTCCTCCACACAATCCTGGTTCAATGTTTGTTACTCTAATTTTTTTGCCTAATAAATCTGTTCTGAGGTTAGCGCTAAATTGTTTAACGAATGCTTTTGAAGCACCATAAACATTTCCACCTTTGTAAGGATAAGTGCCCGCGACAGATCCAAGATTAATGATGTAGCCACTATTACGTTCAACCATTCCCGGTAAAATTTGATGGGTTAAATGAACTAACCCGATAACATTAGTTTCAATCATTGTTTGCCAATCATTGTAGTCAGCTTCATATGCTGGTTCTAAACCTAAAGCTAATCCGGCATTATTAATTAATATATTAATAGGCTGAAATTCTTTAGGTAGTTGTAATAAAATTGTTTCAACAGAGTCTTTTTTACTAACATCTAGAGTTAAGGGTAAAAAGTTAGCCCCTAACTCTTGTGCCAGTTTTTGTAATTTATCAAGTCGTCTTGCTGCACCAATTACTTTATAACCATCTGCAATAAGTTTTCGACAAATAGCTTGTCCAAATCCAGATGAAGCGCCGGTAACCAAAACAATATTCATATTTAATCTCCTTTTATAATCATGATAGTTATATGAGTATACCTTTGTGATATGGAAAGAAAACAACCATAAGTGAAGTGGCAAAATAATTTCAATTAGCTTGATAGCCTAAATATTGGTAAATTTTTTTGCATAACCCAGAAAAAACCCGCTAAGAAGCGGGTTCATAACGTATATTTCATTTAGATGGTTCTTCGGTTGGCTCATCATCTTTTAAAGGGACAATCAACGTATCAATATGGGTATTGTTGATTAATTGACGAGCCGAAGACATTAATTTACTCCAAAAATCTTGGTGATGACCACATACAACCAAATCCGCACTATATTCGTGAATAGCTTCAATTAATACTTGTCCAAATTCACCATTACCAGAAAGAGTATGTGCAATTGGATAACCTGCATCAGTTGCTAATTTATTCAATGCAATATGGGCATCTTCAGTGATTCGATCTTTCATATCATTCATATTAATATCAACTAAACCGGTATAAAGGTCAGAATAGTTTATACCCACATGAATGAGTGATATTTGAGCATTATATGGTCTAGCCATAGAGACTGCTTTTTCAACTAGAACTTCACTTTCAGGTGTTAAATCCACTGCGACTAAAATATGTTTATAAGCCATAATATTCACTCCTTCCTATTTTGACGCTCTAATCAAATTAAAATTTTATACTTCCTTTTTACTACTAAATTAATTTTTGAGCAAGCCAAAAAAGCAACCCAGATAACAAAATTGAAATCGGCAAAGTAAGAATCCAAGTTAACGCGATGTTTTTAATGGTTTTACTTTGTACGCCTCCACCATCGACAATCATTGTACCTGCAACCGATGAAGAGAGAACTTGAGTTGTCGATACTGGCATTCCAGTATAACTTGCTATACCAATTGATAATGCCGTAGTTATTTGCGCCGAAACACCTTGTGCATAAGTCATCCCTTTTTTACCAATTTTTTCACCGATAGTAACGGCTACTCGTCGCCAACCTATCATAGTACCAACAGCAAGTGCCGAAGCTACGCCGATAATTATCCAAATTGGTGCATATTCAACTGTTTTTAATAAATCATTATTTAATGATTTTAAATACTGCTTATCTTTATTAGATATATTGGGTTGTTTAGCTACATGCGATACGGTATCGGACAAACATAATAAAATACGTCTAGCTTGTGAACGTTGGTCTACGTTAAGCGAGTCATAATCATTGATTTTGTTAAATAGATTGTTAGCAATACCCAAGGTGATAAACGATTTTGAATAATCACAATGATATTTATTTAAATCATTTTCTGGGATTGCAGTATCTACCGCTGATTGTTTACCAATTACTGAATTAAGATCTTCATTATGAGAGATAAAGTACTCTTCAATATTATGAATCGCATTTCTGGTATTAGTAATCTCATAGGTTGATGCTCCCATGTTAACAATAAAGCCAGCCGGTGCAATCCCCATTAAGACTAGCATCAATAAACCAATCCCTTTTTGCCCATCATTTGCTCCGTGCGAAAAACTTACACCGGCAGCTGAAATAATGAGCATTATACGAATCCAAAATGGCGGTTTCTTTTTACCATATAGCTTTTCACGCTGTTCAGGTGTCATAAAAATTCTCTCTCTTTTTTTACTACGTTTTTTACTTTGTCCTTTACGAGTCCAATATTTTCGTAATAAAAAAATCATTAAGCCAGCAATAACAAGACCAACAATAGGTGAAATGATTAATGATAGAAAGATTTGTATCATTTTAGGAATATTAAGTGCATCAATGATAGATGTATCCATAATAAATGCATTAGCTAATGCAACACCAATAATGGCACCAATCAGCGTGTGCGAACTAGAAGCAGGGATACCTACATACCAAGTACCCAAATTCCAAATAATAGCGGCAAATAGAATCGAAAATACCATTGCCAATCCATGAGCTGAACTTACATTAAGTAATAAATCAGTAGGTAAAAGATGAACAATTGCATAAGCAACACTAAGTCCACCAAGCAATACCCCAAAAAAGTTGAACATACCGGCCATAAAAACAGCGAGCTGTTCCTTTAATGCTCGAGTATATATTACTGTCGCAACAGCATTGGCGGTGTCATGAAATCCATTAATTGCTTCATAAAAAAGAACAAAAAATAGCGCTAAAACTAATAATATAATCGTAGAAAAGTCTAAATCAGCAAATAGATGAAACATAATATATCTTTCTGTTGTTAATAGCCGCTCTATTATCCTTGAGAATAACCTAATGAGCAAAACAATTTTTACATTTTTCGTTTCGCGTAATGAGAAGCTAAAACAGCACAGATCATTAATTGTACTTGGTGAAAAATCATTAACGGCAAAATTATTATTCCGGTTATAGATATAGGAAAAATTACACTCGCCATTGGAATACCACTGGCTAAACTTTTTTTAGAACCACAAAATACAATAGTAATTTCGTCTTCTTTATTAAAACCTAATAATCGTGAACTATAAGTAGTAATTAATAACACAATAGTTAATAAAATTATTGAGTAAAAAATGATTTCTAAAAGAGATAAAAAGCTAACTTTAGACCAAATACCATTAACCACTGCATCACTAAAAGCAACATAAACAACTAATAATATTGATATACGATCGGTTTTTGAAATCACACTTTTATATTTATCAACCCATTTGCCGATAAAACGCCTTGATAAATGACCGATAATAAACGGCAACATCAGTTTAAGCATGATAGATTCAATAGCATCTACGATGTTCATTGAAGAAGCAGCTTGAGTATGCATGAGTAATCCAACTAATACCGGTGTGATGAAGACACCTAATAGCGTAGAGGCAGAAGCACTACAGATAGCAGCGGCGACATTACCCTTTGCAATTGATGTAAAAGCAATCGCAGACTGGACGGTGGCCGGTAAAACACAAAGATAAACAAAGCCTAAATAAAACTCTTCTGATAAGAAAGTTGGGACAAGTACTTGCATCATTACCCCTAAAATAGGGAATACTAAGAAGGTAATAATGAATATTAATAAATGCAGCCGCCAATTTTTTATGCCAATAATTATCGCATCAAATGACAGTTTTGCACCATGCATAAAAAACAATAGACCAATAGCAAAAGTAGTAAGATTTTCAAAAATAACCTTTGCTTCACCTTTACATGGAAAAATACTTGCCGTAGTCACAATACCAATCAAAATCAGCAAGAATGAATCAATTTTAAAGCGTTGAAGTATATTCATGATATCAGTTTGATTAATTAAAAAAATCGCCACAAAAGTGGCGATGTATAAGAAATAATAGTTTATTCTAAGAAGCTTCGAAGGACATCAGATCGGCTAGGATGACGTAATTTACGTAGTGCTTTCGCCTCAATTTGACGAATACGTTCACGCGTTACATCAAATTGTTTACCGACTTCTTCAAGCGTATGGTCTGTATTCATATCAATACCAAATCGCATACGTAAGACTTTTGCTTCACGTGGTGTTAAACCTGATAAAATATCACGTGTTGCACTACGCAAACTTTCAGATGTAGCAGCATCTAATGGTTGCTCAAGTGCAGTATCCTCAATAAAATCACCCAAATGTGAATCTTCATCATCACCAACTGGTGTTTCCATTGAAATTGGTTCTTTTGCTATTTTTAACACTTTACGAATTTTCTCTTCTGGCATTTGCATGCGTTCAGACAACTCTTCTGGCGTAGGCTCACGACCAATTTCTTGTAACATTTGACGAGAAATACGATTTAGCTTATTTATTGTTTCAATCATATGCACTGGGATACGAATTGTTCTTGCTTGGTCAGCAATTGAACGAGTGATAGCTTGTCTAATCCACCAAGTTGCATAAGTCGAGAATTTATATCCTCGGCGATATTCAAACTTATCAACAGCTTTCATCAATCCAATATTACCTTCTTGAATAAGGTCTAGGAATTGTAAACCACGGTTGGTATATTTTTTAGCAATTGAAATCACTAAACGTAAGTTTGCTTCAACCATCTCTTTTTTAGCGCGTCGCGCCTTAGCTTCACCAATAGACATTCTTCTATTAATATCTTTGATTTGCTCAATAGAGAGATTCGTTTCTGTTTCAATTTTTTGTAAAGCAATAATTTGCTCTTCAATTGACGATTCAAACTCTTTTAATTTAGCGGCAAACACACTTTTACTAGTACTGGCTTTTTTAAACCAGTCCATATTGTTTTCATTGCCGGTAAAATGCGTCATAAACTGCTTTTTCGGCATTTTACATTGCTCAACACAGATTCGCATAATAACACGTTCATGTGATCTTACTCGATCCATCATGCTTCTCATATTATTAACGAGAATATCAAACTGTTTGCCAACTAACCGAAATTGTTTGAAAACTTCAGATAAATTTTCAATTTCTTGCTGTGCTTTTTTATGAGCACGGCCATATTTTTTGATTGCAGCAGAAGTTTTGTTATGTTGCTCTTGCAGTTCAGCAAATTTCGCTTTTGCAACTTCCGGATCGATAGAAGCATCATCATCAGCTGAAGAATCACTTTCTTCTTCACTTTCATCATCACTATCGTCAATGTCAATCTCTTCTTCACCGTCTTCCAGCTCTTCAGGAAGTTCTTCTTCTGATTCTTCAGCATTAGGATCAACAAAACCAGTGATAAGATCGGATAAGCGAACTTCTCCACTTTCAATTAAATTATATTGTTCTAAAAGGTAAGTAATGGCTTCTGGATATTCAGATACTGAGGTTTGAACTTGATTAATTCCATCTTCAATACGTTTTGCGATATCAATTTCGCCTTCACGGGTCAATAGTTCAACCGCCCCCATTTCACGCATATACATACGTACCGGGTCAGTAGTTCGGCCTATCTCTGATTCGACATTGGATAAAACTAATGCTGTCGCTGCTTCAACTGCCTCTTCATCTGGAACATTATCTGAAAGTAATAATTCATCTGAGTCTGGGGCTTCTTCAAGCACTTGAATCCCCATATCATTGATCATTTGGATAATATCTTCAATTTGATCTGAATCAATAATTTCTTCAGGCAAGTGATCATTGACGTCAGCATAGGTCAGGTATCCCAGCTCCTTACCCCGTATAATTAGGAGTTTTAACTGTGATTGAGAATTTTGCTCCATAAAGTATCACCATTTAGTTATTCGGTCATGTATATTATATGTGCAGAATAAAAAATAGTTTGCTGCACATACCCTGTATATTTAGTCTTTTTTTGATAAAACAAGTATCAATGTCGCTAATTCTTTTTTCTCTGCGGTACTTAATCCGGAGACTCTCTCTTTTGCGATCAGTTCATCTTGCCTTTGGGCGAGTATATTATCATATAACTCTTTTAAAGTATTAGAAAAAATTGATTCTATTTCATCATCTTGGTAATGGTACTCCCATGTAGCTAAACGACTTAACTGTTTATAAAATGGTCGACTGGTACACTCTGTTAATATCTGTGCTGTAGTTATATTTGGGTATTGTTGGCATAATTCAAGTAGCTCAATAAATATATCTATGCCAGCTAAATTAACTTGTCGCATAACATTAATATCTGCAACCAATTTAACCATATTCGGATATTGCAGTAATAAACCAATCAAAATCCGCATAGTCGTTAATTTCATCTGCGGTGCAGACACGGCTTCAATAGGTTTATTTTCACCTTTATTTTGATTAGCGGCAATGAGTTGTTCTATTTGTGATATATCAAGTAGGCCTAAATAACGACCTAATTTCTGAAGTAAATTAAGTCTGAATGCTTTTGCTTTAACTTGCTCAAGTAAAGGTATGGCAAGCGAACTCAATTTAGCTTTACCTTCAGCAGTTTTTAGGTCAACTTGTTTTAATAATTCATCAAATAAAAATTCAGATAAATTAGGAGAATTTTTTACATAATCTTCAAAACCGTCTTTACCAACTTTACGCACAAAACTGTCAGGATCTTCATCTTGTGGTAAAAAAGCGAAAGTAATTTCTTTACCATCAATCAAACAAGGTAGTAATACGTTAAGTGCTCGCCAAGCTGCGCTTCGCCCTGCATTATCACCATCATAACAAAATATGACAGAATCAGTTGCTCTAAATAATAATTTGATATGTTCTTCAGAGGTTGATGTACCTAATGCAGCAACCGCATAATCAACTCCGTATTGAGCAAGTGATACGACATCCATATATCCTTCAACCACAATCAGTTGTTCTGGATTTCGATTAACCTCTTGCGCTTCATAAAGACCATACAATTGGAAACCTTTATGAAAAATTGGCGTTTCTGGTGAATTAATATATTTGGCTGAATCATTAACAATCGTTCTACCACCAAAAGCAATGACATTACCTTGCCTATCGCGAATTGGAAACATTATACGACCACGGAAACGATCATATTGATTACCACTATCATTGGTAACTAACATACCAGCTTGATTATATAATTTTGTTTCAGCTTTAGTTTTTACTACATTTTGTGAAGTTAAACGCCATTCATTAGGGGCATAACCTATTTTATATCTAGTTATAATTTCTTGATTTAAACCACGTTGCTCAAGATACATATGAGCATCTTTTGAAGTTGATAATGCTAATTGCTGTTGGTAGAAATCGGTGATTTTTGCCATCAAGGAGTAGAGATCACGACGCAAATTACGCGATTCAATTTGCTTTGATTGATCAGCTTGATTGCTATCACTTTCCGTGTAAGGAACACGAATGCCTTGCATACTAGCAATTTCTTCAATGGCTTCAGGAAACGTTAGTCGTTCATACTGCATTAAAAAATTTACAGCAGAACCTGATGCACCACATCCAAAGCAGTAGTAAATTTGTTTTTTTTCATTTAATGAAAAAGAAGCGGTTTTTTCATCATGAAAAGGACAACAACCAAAATAATTATTTCCCTTTTTTTTCATTTTAACGCGCTTACCTATTACATCAAGAATATTTGTGCGGGCAAGCAAATCCAAAATAAAATCGCGAGGAATAAGACCTTTCATGATAAAATTCAACCATTTACGGAATTACACAAAGACAACAAGCCGTAGTCATAATACGGCTTGTTAAAATTTTCATATTAAAAATATAAATAAATTTAAATTTTCAGTATAAATATTAATATAGACGAGTGCGACGGGCGTTTTCTCTTTCTAATTTCTTAGCGTGGCGTTTAACAGCAGCTGCTTTTGCGCGTTTACGAATAGTTGTTGGTTTTTCGTAAAATTCACGGTTACGAACTTCAGCTAATATTCCTGCTTTTTCGCAAGAACGTTTAAAACGACGTAACGCTACATCAAAAGGTTCATTTTCACGTACTTTAATTACTGGCATGTGCCTCTCACCTCAAATTTGGTTAATATCACAAGGGACTAAAATTAGTGCGCAATTTTACCTCTAATTTATATAAGTTGTAAAGTAAAATATCGTATAATTACCACATAACAAATTATTTGATAATCCTGCTTTTGAGTCAGATAATAAAACCGTTTAATCAATAATATAGGTGTTTTTATGTCATCAAACTTTACTGGCCAATACCCTCAACGACGATTACGTCGTAATCGTGCTCATGATTTTAGTCGTCGCCTTGTTGCAGAAAATCATTTAACAGTTGATGATTTGATTTATCCTGTATTTATCGTTGAAGGTAAAAATATTATTCAATCAGTAACATCAATGCCAAATGTTAAAAGAATGAGTATTGATCTATTAGTGCAAGAAGCCGAACAAGTTGCCAAATTAGGCATCCCTGTACTCTCTTTGTTTCCTGCTATTGAACCTTCTCAGAAATCACTATTAGCGCAAGAAGCTTATAACGAACAAGGTTTAGTTCCTAAAGCAATTAGAGCATTAAAAAAAGAAATACCAGAACTTGGAATTTTAACTGATGTTGCTCTCGATCCTTATACGACACACGGTCAAGATGGTATTATTGATGGTAACGGTTATGTTCTTAATGATATATCTGTCGAAGCTTTAATAAAACAAGCGTTAGTACAAGTAGATGCAGGATCAGATATTATTGCTCCAAGCGATATGATGGATGGTCGAATTGGCGCCATTCGTAATGCTTTAGAGAAACATTATTTTGTTAATACTCAGATAATGGCTTATTCAGCCAAATATGCATCGAGCTTTTATGGTCCTTTCCGTGATGCTGTTGGTTCTGCGAAAAATATTAAAGGTGGCAATAAAAAAACGTATCAACTCGATCCGGCTAACGCTAATGAAGCATTACAAGAAATTTACCAAGATTTAAGTGAAGGCGCTGACATGGTAATGGTTAAACCCGGTTTACCTTATCTGGATATTGTGCGTAAAGTAAAAGATACTTTTGCAGTACCAACCTTTGCCTATCAAGTATCTGGCGAATATGCAATGTTGATGGCCGCAATCGAAAACGGTTGGTTGGATGAAAAATCGGTCATCATGGAATCATTACTTTGCTTTAAACGAGCTGGGGCAGATGGTGTTTTAACTTATTTTGCCAAACAAGTGGCACAATGGATCAATAGCCGGGAGCGATAAAAGTTTTAACTCAACTAGCTTCAATGGGCAACTTATAACTAAACTCAAGTTATTTATACAGCAATAAGAGAGCATTCTAGTACGATTAATTTAATTAGAACCATTGAATATCTATAACTTATTAAATAATGTGAATATGATGAGTTTTACTCACCATATTCATCATATTCACGGCAAAGTATTAGAGTATCTTCAATCAAACGCCTTGCTATCGTTCCATATTCTGGTATTTTCGGTAATTGTGAATAATGATACCAATTTGCTTCTACTAACTCATTTTTATCGATGGTAATTTCTCCACTCTCATAATCAGCTAAATAAGCCATCATCATAGAATTAGGAAATGGCCAAGGCTGTGAACCAACATAACGAATATTTTTAATTTTTATCTTTGACTCTTCATACACTTCACGGGCAACGGTCATTTCCATTGTCTCACCAATCTCTGTAAAACCGGCTAATACAGTGTATAGATTTTCTTGATTATGCCGGACATGTTTTGCCAATAAAATTTTGTTTTTATCTCTAATAGCGACAATAATTGATGGAGAAATTTGTGGATAATAACGTTGATGACAATGATCACATAGACAACACCATTCTGTTTTACTAATATGCATCTCATGACCACAATAACCGCAATATCTATGAGAACGATAAAACTCTGACAACTGCACTGCCCTGCCAGCCATATTAAATAATGATTGATCCTCACTATTGAGTAAAGGTCTAATAGTACCCATTGAATTTTTCATTTCTTGGCAAATCAACCAAGCGGTTTGTCCATTCCACTCACCAATTGGTTGAGCTAATTGATTAGTAAATCCAAATTCACTAGCGATACCATTAGGAACTTCACCATCAGGCAACCATAATCGTCCATTTTGACTAACAAACCAATAACCTTTTTCGTTACCAACTAAATTAAATTGTTTTTGTATATTCATTACATCAATACCCAAAAAATAACAACTAAAAAGGAGGATTTTACTCCCCCCCTTTTATCAACATTATTTCTTTTTCTTCTCGTGAAGACCTTTTTTCTCAAGCTCCCAGTAAATTATACGTTGCTGAGCAATCGTGAATAAATTACTTACGATATAGTATAAAACTAAACCTGATGGGAACCATAAGAAGAATACCGTAAATATCAATGGCATATAAGTCATTAATTTTTGTTGTAAAGGATCGGTAACCGGCGTTGGTGACATTTTTTGAATTAAGAACATTGTCGCCCCCATTAATAATGGGAAAACATAATATGGGTCTTGTGCAGATAGATCATGGATCCAAAGTGCAAATGGCGCATGACGTAATTCAACCGTATTACCCAACATGTAAAATAATGACAGGAAAATTGGCATTTGAATCAACAACGGTAAACAGCCACCAAGAGGATTAACCTTTTCTTGTTTATAAAGTGCCATTGTTTCCATGCTCATTTTTTGTCTATCATCACCGTAACGCTCTTTTAGTGCCTGTAAACGAGGTTGTAATAACTTCATTTTAGCCATTGAACGATATTGTGCTCGTGTTAATGGGAATAAAATACCACGCACAATAAAGGTGATAACTATTATTGAGAAGCCCCAATTACCAATAAAGCTATGGATAAATTTTAATAAATAAAACAGTGGTTGAGATAAGAACCATAACCAACCATAATCCACGATTAAATCAAGATGATTCGCGGTTTCTTTCAATTCACTTTGAATTTCAGGACCTAACCATAGTTTGGCATTAATTGATTGTGTTTTACCTGGTTGAATAACGGTTGTTTCACCTTTAAAGCCAATTGTTGCTTGTGAGTTATTAGCTGTTGCACGTGAATAGAATAGATTAGTTTGATCCTGCGCCGGAACCCAAGCAGAAGCAAAGTAGTGTTGCAACATAGCAATCCAACCAGTATTTGTTTCAACGCTCAACGCTTTATCTTTGATATCACTGAAACTATATTTACTATAATTGGTGTCCGCACTAGAATAAGCTGTACCACGGAAGGCGCTTAAGCCCAATCCACCTCCACCTTCGGTAACGGCATCTTTAGGTAGTTCAATAGTTTGTTTCAATTGACCATACATTGATACTTCTAAAGGATTTTGGCTTTGGTTATTAACCTCGTATTGCACATCAATTGCATAGTTACCACGATGTAAAATGTAATATTTAGTATAAGTTACATCATTAACTTGATATGTAAATGGGACCTTTAACTCATCTTGACCATCAGCTAAAACATATTCAGATTGAGCTGTTTGATATACTGGTCTTTTTGAACCTTGGCTGGCATTATCTGGACCATCTTTACCGGTTAATCCACTTTCAGCAATGTAAATAAAATCAGGCTCAGAGGTAAGAAGTTGGAAAGGTGTACCTGAATGAAGAGACTGCTCATATTTCAACAATTGGGCTGCTTGCACATCGCCACCATAGGTATTAACCGTTAATGACAATACATCAGATTTAATGGAAATTGTTTTACCTTGCACAAAATTTGCTGTTGAATTATCTTCACCAATTTGTTGTGTCAATTGATTAGCTATTGGTGATTTGGGTGCATGATCGTCTTCCCATGCTTTCCAAATCAGGAAAGAAACAAAAAGTAAAGCAATGACTAAAATATTACGTTGAGATCCCATTAGTGTTTTTCTCTATTGGTTTTAGTTTTCTTAGGAGGAACAAAATCTTCACCTCCTTCATGTAAAGGGTGACATTTTAATACACGTTTGACCGTTAGCCAACCACCTTTTATCAAACCAAAGCGCCTTAATGCAATTATTGCATATTGTGAACAGCTAGGAGTAAAGCGACATTTAGGGCCCAATAATGGACTAATGGCACGTTGATATATTGTAACAACGAAAATAAAAATATTAACAATCAATATTTTAACTGTATCAATATGCTGTTTAATAACGAATATTAACTTAGTTAACTTTTTTTGATGATTTGCTGACATAGTTTATCTAATGTCTCAACTAATTGTTGATTACTCAATTGTATAACAGGCTGTTTAGCCATCAAAATAAAATCGATATTAGGAAACTGATGTTGGTGATAACGAAAATATTCTTTGGCCAATCGTTTAATACGATTACGCTCATGCGCCCTTTTAACCTGTTTTTTCGCTATAGCAAAACCTAATCTAGGGTGAGTTAAATGGTTTTTACGTGTAACTAAAGTCAGGAAAGGTGAACCTGCTCGAATAGATTCTTGAAAGACATGATTAAAATCAAAGGGAGTTAACAAACGTAACTCCCGAGGAAAAGTGAGTTTAGTCACTCAACTTTAAATTAGCTAGCAACAGTTAAACGAACACGGCCTTTAGCGCGACGACGAGCAAGAACTTGACGACCGTTTTTAGTAGCCATACGAGCACGGAAACCGTGAGTTCTATTGCGTTTTAATACTGATGGTTGAAATGTGCGTTTCATGACGATTTATATCCAAATCTAATTATCAACAAGTTGTAGAGTATAGACTCCACAGCATTAATTAAAGAGGTCCGAATTATAGAGTCTATTTTATTTTTCGTCAACGAGATTTTGATACATAAATTGTAAGGACTTTATCAAATTCCACTAATCACCAATAGCTAAAACCCGTTTACTTTTTTCACCACCGACTTCACGCGCTAATTTGGGGACTAAATAACCTGATACATTTTGTGCCAATTGCCCCATAATTTCTTTTGCTACATCATCTTCAACTAGAAAATGAGCCGCGCCTTGTACTTTATCTAACAAATGTATGTAATAAGGCAAAATACCAATTGAAAATAATTTATTGCTCAGTTTTGCTAATACTTCAGCATTATCATTAATATTTTTTAATAAAACGCTTTGATTCAATACTGTTACATTACTAGCCTTTAAAGATTTAACGGCATTTGTAACATCATTATCAATTTCATTGGGATGATTAATATGAGTAACTAACACAATTTGTAAACGCGTTTTGGCAAATAATCGACACAACTGCGAAGTAATACGATTGGGTATTACTACCGCCAAACGACTATGGATACGTAAACGCTTTATATGTGGAATTTTCTCTAATTCAGCGATTAAAAAAGCCATTTCATGATCTTTAGCCATTAAAGGATCACCACCTGAAAGAATAATTTCATCAAGTTCTGTATGACTTGCAATATATTCTAATGCCGCATTAAGATTCTTTTTAGTGCTTTGATTATCATGATAAGGAAAATGTCGCCTAAAACAATAACGGCAATTGATCGCACAAGCAGTTTTAGTCATTAACAATGCACGATTATGATATTTATGTAACAATCCCGGAACATTACTATGTTGCTCTTCAAGGGGATCTTTACTAAAGCCTAGTGCATTTATTAATTCCTGCTCATCACAAAGTACTTGCAGTAGCAAAGGATCATGACTATCTCTTTTTTTCATTCTGTTGATAAAGGCCATTGGTACCCGAAGTGGAAATTGCTTTCGCGCTTGCAACATCGGTAACGAAATTTCCTCAGGATCTAAATCCAAATAACGATATAGTTTTTTGATATCTGTCACTACATTAGCGAGATCAAAAATCCACTCATCTTTATTTGGTTGTTCAACATTTTGCTGTATAATATGGCTCATTTTTGTAATTCAGAATGATAGTTGGAGCTTTTATGGCATCTTATAGTACTAATGAGTTTAAAGCTGGTCTTAAAATAATGCAAGATGGCGAGCCGTGTGTAATTGTTGAAAATGAATTTTACAAACCAGGTAAAGGACAAGCAATTAACCGTGTAAAAATTAAAAAATTACTTTCCGGTAAAACTGTTGATAAAACATTTAAATCTGGTGAATCTGTTGAAGCGGCTGATGTCGTTGATATGAACTTAACTTATCTCTATACTGACGGTGAGTTTTGGCATTTTATGAATAATGATACATTTGAACAACTTTCTGCCGATGCAAAAGCTGTAGGTGATAACGCTAAATGGCTAGTCGATCAAGCTGAATGTATTTTAACCTTATGGAATGGTCAGCCTATTGCAGTAACGCCTCCAAACTTTGTTGAACTTGAGGTTATTGAAACAGATCCTGGTTTAAAAGGTGATACAGCAGGAACTGGAGGTAAACCAGCAACATTATCAACAGGTGCCGTAGTACGTGTTCCTCTATTTGTACAAATTGGCGAAGTTCTTAAAGTTGATACACGTTCTGGTGAATACGTTTCACGCGTTAAATAATATTAATTATTCATCAAATAATTAAATATAAGAGGTCGATATGACCTCTTTTTCATGAGTAAAAAATTTAAATTGAATTTTTGAGTTGAGGAACGGGGTTTTTGAGCTTAAAAATTATCACTATTCTTCAATTATTGGATAATTGAAAATCTAGTTAGCACCGACATAATTAAGTTGTCGCCAAGATTCATAAACAACGACAGCAACAGAATTAGACAGATTCATACTTCTACTATTGGCAACCATAGGAATTCGAATTTTTCTATCCTGCGGCAATGCGTCAAGCACTTTTGCTGGTAAACCTCGAGTTTCTGGACCAAACATTAAAAAATCAGCCTGTTGATAATTTACCTCACTATGGGGTTTTTGACCTTTTGTGGTTAAGGCATAAACTTGTGAAGCCAAATCAAGCTGATTTGCCTCCAAAAAATGCTCAAGATTTTTATAACGTTTTACATCAACAAATTCCTGGTAATCTAGCCCAGCTCGTCTCAATTTTTTATCATCCCAATAAAATCCCATCGGTTCAATAATATGTAAATTGAAACCAGTATTAGCACACAACCGAATAATATTGCCAGTATTAGCAGGGATTTCGGGTTCAAATAAAACAATATTTAAAGGTGCATTTGACACAATTATTACTCTTAGCGGTTAACGTTTTTGAAGAGGTAATAATATCACAATTCTAAGGCCACCTAAGTGACTTTTCTCAGCTTTAACAGTGCCATTATCTCGCGTAATAGCATTAGCAACAATGGCTAAACCTAAACCAGTACCACCAGATTTACGATCTCGAGCTTCATTAGTACGATAAAATGGTCTAAAAATTTGCTCTAACTCACTATCAGCAACACCCGGACCATCATCATCAATAGTAATAGTCACAGTTTGTTGTTGGATAATAAAATTCACATCAATCCGTTGATTTGAATAACGAAATGCATTTCTTACCACATTTTCAAGCGCACTACACAACGCCGTCGGATAACACAAAAGTCTATGATTAGTTGGCGGATTATGAATTGAAAATTGTTTAGAGATTTGATTTGCTTCAAAAGTTGCATTATCTAAAACATTTTTAAATAATTCATCTAACTTTTTATATTCACGAACTTCATTATGATCATGTTGATTCCTTGCTAAGGACAACAAATCACCAATCATTGAATCAAGTTTTATCGCTTCATCACTTATCCGTAAAACCTCATTACTTTCACCTTGTTTACGACGTAATAAAGAAGTTGCTAATTGCAATCGAGTTAATGGTGTTCGTAATTCATGAGAAATATCAGAGAACAACCGTTGCTGTAACTCTTGCATCCTTTTCAATTCTCTAAGCATATGGTTAAAACTTGCACCCGTTGCTTTATATTCATATGACCCGACTTTTTCAAGCTCAGGCCATTGTTGTAAATTACCTTTAGCAACTTGCTCTGCCGCCAACTTTAATCCTCGTGCTGGTCTAGCTATACTCCAAGATAACCACAACAAAAATGGTGTACTTGCCAACATGGTTAAAGATAAAAGTAAAAAAGGATGATCAAAAATCAAATTAACAAATTGTGATTGGATATCTGATGCGGGTTGTAATAAATATAATTGATATTCTTCATCCGCATAATGGAGTAAGAAAGGACCTATAATTTCTTGGTTATCATAAATTTTCTTTGCTGGATCATCAATATCATGCGATTGTTCACTAAAACTTTTTACTAAATCAATATTTTTAGTATCCGCTGTGATAATTTGTTGATTTGGTGTAACGATGAATAATAATTGTCCTGCTTTTTGATGGTTATCCATCACAACAATGAATCTCATCCACCAACGAAAACTGTCTTTAGAAATTTTAGTTAAATCTTTTTCAATTTCGCTTGCCAGTAAATTACCACTTTCTTTATCTTTGTTTGCTAAATAGGTTAAATTTCGGGAATCAAGTTTTGGCAAAACCATCACCAGAATAAGAAAAAAAGCAATAGTAAGTAAGAATATTGTGAAAATTCTAATTGTTAAGCGATCAAAGATCCACATATATTCTCACCGACAAAGAAAGATCTAATTTTGTAAAACGTTATCATTTTGATCTACAACAAAGAGATATCCTTTTGAGCGTAACGTTTTAATCCACGGTAAACCATCACTACGAGGAGGAAGTTTTTTTCGTAAATTAGAAACATGAACATCAATTGAACGAGCTAATGGTAAAAACTCTTTACCTAACACATTCTCACTTAAATCATCTCTAGATATGATGTTTCCTGCATTTTCTAAAAGTTGTAATAATATTTGAAACTCAGTACCAGTTAATTCAATATATTTATCATCAAATGAAACAGATTGTTGTTTTCGATTAACGATAAGTTTATCAATGGAATATTGAACTGACTTTTCAGCTGGAGTAAAAGCTATATTATCCCAACGTTTTCTACGCAACAACGCGTTGATCCGAGCTATAAGTTCTCTATCGTTAAACGGTTTTAATATATAATCATCAGCACCAAGCTCAAGCCCAATAATTTTATCAAACTCGTTATCTTTAGCTGTTAAAAAAATTACTGGGACAGTATATTTATTTCTCAGTTGAGATAATACACTTAGTCCATTCATTTCTGGCATTAGAATATCCAGTAAAATAAGATCAATGCTATTATCAAATCTTTCTAAAGCTTGAACACCGTTATTAGCTACTACGACTTCAAATCCTTCTAACTCTAATAATTCGCATAACATTGATGCAATTTCTGGATCATCATCAACTACGAGCAATTTGTTCATCACTATCCCCATTAACTAAGAAATTTATAATTTTTATATCTGTATTAATATTCTTAAAAATATTATATAGATAAAATTAAAAAATTTAGTAAATAATTGTTAAGATTTATAGCTTAAAGATTTTTATATTACTAAATCCTTGCTCAATAAGATAAAGTGCTTGTAATTTACTCATAACACCTTTGGCACAAAACAGTAAATAGTGCTTTGATTGATCCAGATCACCAAATTGCGTCGCCAATTTATAAAAAGGTATAAGCTTAACTTCGACACCTTCAATTTCTAATGGATTATCCTCTTGTTCCTCAGGTGAACGGATATCAATTATGATTTGATTGTCTTCTAATGTTGTAACCGTATCTACTTGTATGAGTGTATTATCGGTTTGTTTAGCAATTTCACGAATATCAATATTTTCGGCTTCTTCAACTGCTTTATCCAAAATAGAAAAATCAAAATTTTGTTCTTCATTTTCTATTTTTTCTTTAACTGCTTTTACGGTAGGACTTTTCGAAATTACCCCACAAAATTCCGGCATAGTTTTTGCGATATCTTCAGTGCCTATCTGACGAGCTAGATTTATTATCGTTTCTTTATCATGGGTGATAAGTGGGCGTAAAACTAAAGTATCACTAACATTATCGATTAAACGTAGATTAGTTAAAGTTTGACTTGATACTTGCCCTAATGCTTCTCCAGTAACCAGCGCTTGAACATTATAACGCTGTGCAACTTTAGACGCGGCACGAATCATCATCCGTTTTAAGATAACCCCCATTTGCCCATCGTCAACTTTTTCAAGTATTTCACCCACCACATCTGAAAAATCAATGGCAATAAAACGGACCTTATGAGAACTTCCGAATCTTTCCCACAAATAATGCGCCATTTGTTTGACGCCAATTTCATGTGTTTTTCCACCTAAATTAAAAAAGCAGTAATGAACTCGGCAACCTCGTCGGATAAACATATAGCTCGACACACCTGAATCAAATCCCCCAGAAATAAGAGAAATAACATCTTCTTGAGTTCCTGTTGGAAAACCACCAATCCCAGCATGACGTTCTTTAACTAATAAAAGTTTATCCTTATCTATTTCAAGATTAACCGTTACATCAGGACGTGTTAATTTTACTTTAGCTGTAGCAACATTTTGATTAAGCCCACCGCCAACATAACGTTCTACCTCAATTGATGTGAATTCATGCTTACCGCGACGCTTGACTCTAACACAAAATGTTTTGTTCTCAATTAAAGGCGCATAGTGACCATATGCTTTTTCATATATATCATGCAGATCAACAAAAGTAAGCTCCTCAACCACTAATATATGATGAATACCTGGAATTTTAGTTAATAGACCTAAGATTTGATTTTCATATTTTTTGACTTTTGGACGAACTTCAATAAAATCCCAATGACGGATAACTGCAACATCAGTAATTGAATGCTTTAAAATATTACGAATATTACTCGTTAATATTTTAATAAAACGTAAACGAACGGACTCACTTTTAATCGTGATTTCAGGGAAGAGTTTAACAATAAATTTCATACAACAGCATTTGCTAGAATAAAAATGGCGACATTATACTGATTTTTCCCTAAAAACGTACAATTGATTATGATAAATACAGAAAATAACAAAATATACTTGCTTGTTGCTCACTCTTTCGCTAATATTTCGCATCAATAAATTCGTTCTATGAACATAAAATTGACAGGTTGAAATGTACGAACTTTTAATTATAGGTTATTTAATTATCGCACTTGCGATAATCGTTTTAGTGCTAATACAGCGTGGTAAAGGCGCTGATATGGGATCATCTTTTGGTGCAGGGGCATCTGCAACGTTATTTGGTTCATCAGGTAGTGGAAACTTCCTTACACGCACAACAACAATATTAGGTGTATTATTTTTCGTACTAAGTATTATTTTATCCAATATTGGAAGTTCAAAAACAACTGTTTCAAGTGATGAGTTTAAAAATCTTGGCGAGAGTACGACATCACAACAAAGCACAGAAAACTCAAGCAGCAATGGACGAGTTATTCAAACAACTGATCCGGTTATTCAACCGCCAAGTATCAATCCAACATCTGATATTCCAGAATAAAAACGGCGCCGTGGTGGTGAAATTGGTAGACACGCTATCTTGAGGGGGTAGTGCTCTAAGGGCATGCGGGTTCAAGTCCCGCCCACGGCACCAATTCAATATTCATTAACATTCTTTTAACTCCTTTAAAACACATCAAAACCAACAAATATAAGGCTTAAAGCCTATTTTGTTATTCATTAAGCATCAGTAAGATACATTTACAACCAAAATTTTTAGGACTATATTAAGGACTACGCAAACATATTAAAATAATTTCATAGTCCCATAAGAGAAAAGTATGCCTAAAAAAGTAACCCCAATGACTGATACACAAATAAAGAATGCCAAGCCACAAAGTAAAGATTATCCTATTTATGATGGAAATGGTTTGCTTTTACTTATTAAGTCAACGGGGGCAAAAATATGGCAGTTCAGATATTACCGCCCTATAACTAATAATAGGACTACTGTAAGCTTCGGAAGTTATCCAGAAGTTTCGCTACAACAAGCGCGAAAACAACGGGACGAAGCACGCGAATTAATTAAACAAGGTATAGATCCTCAAGAACATAAGGCAGAACAAGAGCAACTACAACAAGAAGCTAGCAATAATACTTTTTATGCTATGGCTCAAAAATGGTTTAAATTCAAAACCGAACAAGGATTAGAAGAACAAACCTTAAGAAAAGCTTGGCGCTCATTAGAGAATCATGTTTTCCCATATATAAAAGACATTCCCATTAACCAAGTAACAGCTATTAAAGCAATTAATGCACTACAGCCATTAAATAACAACAATAAATACGAAACAGTTAAGCGAGTTTGTCGGCGAATTAATGAAATAATGTATTATGCTGTCAATATGGGAATTATCGATAATA
>CAMLIK010000002.1 GCA_946480175.1 uncultured Gilliamella sp. | reverse complement strand
TAATGTCAATTGGTGTTTCAGTTAATTCTTCAATTCGCTTGATATAAGCTTTAGCCGCTTGTGGTAAAGCATCATAACTTTTTATACCAAAAGTTGATTCGCTCCAACCTGGCATAGACTCATATACTGGTTTAACTAAACTCCAATCTTCAGCGGCAGCCGGTGCATTTTTAATCACATCACCATTTGGTAAATGATAACCAACACAAATTTTTACCTCTTTAAGACCATCTAAAACATCAAGCTTAGTTAAACAGAAGCCAGAAACTGAATTAAGTTGTACCGCTTTGCGTACCGCAACAGCATCAAGCCATCCAGTACGGCGACGACGACCGGTGGTTGCCCCAAATTCATTACCTTGTTTACAGAGATATTCACCTACATCATCAAATAATTCCGTTGGGAAAGGGCCGGCACCAACACGAGTTGAATAAGCTTTAACAATACCTAATACATAACCAACATAACGAGGCCCAAAACCTGAACCTGTTGCTACACCACCAGCAATGGTATTTGAAGAAGTAACAAAAGGATAAGTACCATGATCGATATCAAGCAAAGTACCTTGTGCACCTTCAAACATGATTCTTTCGCCATTTTTACGCGCATTTTCAAGTAATGTAGGAATATCAGCAATCATTGCCACCAAAATATCAGCAATCGCTAATGTTTCATCAAGTACTTTCTGATAATCAACAGCTTCTGATTTATAGTAATTCACTAAATGGAAATTATGATATTCCATAACTTCTTTTAATTTTTCAGCAAATGCCTGACGATCACGCAAATCTCCAACACGCAATCCTCGACGAGCAACTTTATCTTCATATGCTGGACCAATACCGCGACCTGTCGTGCCAATCGCTTTTTTACCACGAGCTTTTTCTCGTGCTTGGTCTAATGCAATATGATAAGGCAAAATTAAAGGACATGATTCTGAAATAAGTAGCCTTTCTTTCACCGGAATACCGTTATCTTCAAGCTCTTTCATCTCTTTCATAAGTGCTTCAGGACTAAGAACAACACCATTAGCAATGATACTAATAACATCATTACGCAAAATACCCGATGGAATCAAATGTAATACTGTTTTTTCACCATTAATAACTAAGGTATGACCAGCATTATGTCCACCTTGATAACGTACTACATATTTTGCTTTTTCTGTGAGTAAATCAACAACTTTACCTTTGCCTTCATCACCCCATTGTGTACCTAGCACGACAACATTATTACTCATAGTTTATTTACTCATTGTATTATTTGTTAGACTTTAGTTTCATGTATTGAAAAAATTCACTATCAGGACTAATGACCATAACATCATTACCTGTAAAGCTTTGTTCATAAGCTTTTAAGCTGCGAATAAAGCTGAAAAACTCAATATCTTTACCAAAAGCATCTGCATAAAGTTTAGCTGCATTTGCATCACCTTCACCACGAATAGAACGGGCTTGGCGCTCTGCTTCTGATATAATTTTAGTTTTCTCAAATGTAGCTTCTGCTCTTATTTCTTCGGCCGTTTTTTTGCCTTCATAACGCTTTTCACGAGCTATAACACCACGTTCAGCTCGCATGTTAGCATAAATTGATTCTGATACTTCAGCAGGGAAATTAATTTGTTTGATTCGAACATCAATCACAACTACCCCGAAAGCCCTTAAACTGGTTTTACTGTTTTCAGGATCTTTTTTCGCATCAGTGACTAATTTATCAATAGGTAAATTTTCGTCAACATCTTGAAGTGAACCATTTAATGCATCTTTAACACTTGTCATCAATGAATTTCTTGATTTAGTATCAGCATTAGAATCATTAATGATATCTCGGTTACTTAATTTACCAATTTCAGAACGCAAACGGCCATTTAAACGAGCCAAGATTAAGTCATTGACATCATTACCACCAGCAATAGTTTCATAATAGCGATTAAAATCAACAATTTTCCATTGCACAAAATAGTCAACAATTAACTCTTTCTTTTGAACATTAAAAAAACGCTTTTCATTATTATTATTTGAACTATTAGTAGTTTGTATTTTAGCGTCAATGGTTTTAATACTATCAACCAGTGGCATTTTAAAATGCAAACCAGGTTCTGATAACCCAATAATCTTATTAAAACGTAAAACAACGCCGCGCGTGCCTTCCTCAATAACATAAACACTTGAATAAAGCCCAACAATTAAAAATAAAACTATAGGAATCAATAATTTTCGCATCTTTTTTCTCCTTATCGCCCCATAGTTCGTGTACTACGTTTAATAGAACTGTTATTATCAGTTGGTCGGTTTTGTGCTTCATTATTATTTTGAGATGCACTACCAACTTCCTCTGGTGTAGTGGTTGGTGGAGTTATATAATCACTATCTAAATTTGAGACGTTAGCTGATTCAGGTGATTGTTCGCTTTTATTTTTCATTAATTGCTCTAACGGTAATACCAATAAATTACCACTCTTATCATTAACAATAACTTTTTGGGTTTTAGTTAATACTTTTTCCATCGTTTCAATATATAAACGATCTTTAGTAATTTCAGGTGCGGCTTTATATTGCGGTAATAATTTTTCAAATCGTGCAACATCACCAACAGCCTCTAATTCAACTTTGACTTTATAAGCATTTGCATCAGCTAAAATAGTGGCAGAACGACCTTCGGCTTGCTGAACTAACTGAACTTTATCGGCTTTAGCTTGTTTTATTTCTCGTTCACTATCATTTTGAGCTCGAATAGCATCAGCGTAAGCATCTTGTACTTCCACTGGAGGACGAGCTACTTGGAAGTTAAGATCAACAATAGTAATGCCCATATCATAATGAGAAATAACATTGATAAGTTCTTCTTTAGTACTGTTCTCTAAAACTGAACGTCCATCTGAAATAATTGCATCAATATTAGAACTCCCAATAGATGTTCTAAGCGCACTATCTGCGGCTTGGCGTAAACTATCCTCAACATTAGTTACATTAAATAAATACTTGATAGGATCGCCGATTCGATATTGTACATTCATTTCAACAAAAACTAAGTTTTCACCTTTATCATTAGTAGTAATGATATCGCCATGCACATTAAAATTATAAGTACCTTGAGTATCGACTTTATAAACTGTATCAATAAATGATGGATTCCAATTTAAGCCTGGTTGGATAATTTCTGGTTGGACTTGCCCAAAACGAGTTATTACACCTCGTTGATTTTGGTTAATGGTATAAAAACCACTTACTCCCCAAATTAGGACAAGCACAAAAATCATAGACATAATGATTTTTGAGAAACTCATCGGCAGTTTAATATCTGAAGAACCTCGATTATTTCCTGAATTCCCTTTTTTTAAGAGATCCTTGATTTGATCGAGTAACCCTCCCGACGAAGAATTGGAAGGTTTTTTGTTATTTCCCCATGGGTCGTTATCTTGTCCGTTATTTCCGGGCTGATTCCACGCCATATTTTATATGCTCCATTTAACAATTAGTTGTTATTCGCGTATTGATTAAGTATAACAGATCTGGCTCTTGTTTACAGAGGCGATTCCATTCAATTAGAGGTATTCTTATATTTAGAAGAAAACTTCCGTCTTCTTCAATAACTTCATTTTCCACCGCATTTAATTTATATAACCTGCCTCTCAGCTTAGCTAAATAGGGAGGTAAGTTTAATTGACAAACTTGAATTTGCCCTGCAAGTCTCTCTTTTAATGCGGTAAATAAGAGGTTTAATCCTAAACTATCTTGAGCTGAAATCCAAACCCGAATTGGTACTCCATTCTCATCCCGATCAATACTTGGCTGCTTACCTTCTATTAAATCAATTTTATTCATTACTAACAAAGTAGGAATATTATGTGCATCAATTTCCAGTAAAACTTCATCAACAGCTTGAATATTATCTAATAAATTAGGATCAGAAGCATCAACGACATGTAATAGCAACGATGCTTCTTGTGTTTCAAGTAAAGTGGCTTTAAAAGCAGCAATAAGATCATGAGGTAAATGACGAATAAATCCGACGGTATCTGCTAAAACAACTTCCCCAACATCTTCAACATTAATTCGTCTTAAAGTCGGATCAAGAGTTGCGAACAATTGATCTGCAGCATAAACTTCAGCATTAGTTAGCGCATTAAATAGTGTCGATTTACCCGCATTGGTATAGCCAACTAGCGATACTGTTGATAAATCTGCCTTTTGTCTAGATTGACGATTTTGGTTGCGTTGTTTTTCAACTTTCGTAAGTCTTGATAAGATTAACTGAATACGATGACGAATTAATCGTCTATCGGTTTCTAGCTGAGTTTCCCCAGGACCTCGTAAGCCTATACCACCTTTTTGACGTTCTAAGTGAGTCCAACCTCGAACTAAACGTGTTGACAGATATTGTAATTGCGCTAATTCAACTTGCAACTTACCTTCATGGGTTCGAGCACGTTGAGCAAAAATATCCAGAATCAATCCTGTTCTATCCACTACACGACATTCACATAGTTGTTCTAAATTTCGTTCTTGAGTTGGGGTTAAGGTATGATTGACTAGAATAACTGAAGCATTCAGTTCTTTTACTTTATCGGCAATTTCTAACGCTTTTCCTTCACCAATAAAATATTTAGCTTGCGGGGACTTTCTTGAGGTTGTCACAACATCGAGAATTTCAATTTGAGCAGAAGAAACAAGTACTTCAAACTCTTTTAAATCCTCGATATCGCTTTCTTGAGGGAAGAATACATGGACTAATAAGGCAGCCTCGCCACCTTTATATCGCTCAAACAATCACATTCTCCACTCATCTAATTAGCTTTCGCTTTCCTCTTCAGATTGAGATACCAATCCAGAAATTGGTCTTGAAGGTACCACTGTTGAGATTGCATGCTTATATACCATTTGGCTAACAGTATTTTTTAATAAAATAACAAACTGATCAAATGACTCAATTTGCCCTTGTAATTTAATACCATTAACTAAATAGATTGATACTGGAATATGCTCGCGACGAAGCAAATTTAAATAAGGATCTTGTAATGACTGCCCTTTTGACATGAGTTTATCCTTTAAGATGAAATAAAAATATAAAGATAAAATAAATTTGCAATCATCATAATAATTTAGCTGATTGCAACATAAAATACTTATGTAGTGCTTATCAAAATAACATAAAAAACCCAGCTCTTAAACTAATCAACGGCAATTTATGCACAAATAACTAAAAATTTAATAATTTAACGAAATTTATACAAACAAGCAACCTTAAGCATTAAAATAAGCTGAAAGTTATTTTAGGAATGAAAAACTTTAGTCTATTATTATAACCAATAGAAAAAATATCAAAAGCTATTACTACAATTTATAACTTATAAAATCTGATCAAAAACTGATTCCATATTATCATTATTTATCCAAGTTATCGATTGTTTCCAACCTCTAAGCCAAGTAATTTGCCGTTTTGCTAATTGGCGAGTTGCACAAATTCCTTTAAAAACCATTTCATCATAACTACTATCGCCATTTAGATACTCCCACATTTGTCGATACCCGACACAACGCATTGAAGGTAGATTCAAATGAAGATCGGCGCGCTGCATAAGTTTTTTTACTTCATCTTCAAAACCTTGATCTAACATTTGTAAAAAACGTTGCTCAATGCGGTGATGTAATTCGGCTCGATCTTCCGGCATGATGGCTAATTGCATAATATCATAAGGTAATGCTTCACCACTTTCTTGTGTTAATTCGGTTAAACTTTTACCAGAAATAAGATAAACCTCTAATGCTCGATTAAGACGTTGTGGATCATTAGGGTGGATTCGCTCAGCTGACACTGGATCAACCTTTTTTAACTCTTCATGAATTGCTGGCCAACCTAATTTATTGGCTTTTTCCTCGATTTGTTGGCGAATATCACTATTGGCAGCAGGCAAAGGCGAAAGTCCCTCAATTAATGCTTTAAAATATAACATTGTTCCGCCAACTAATAATGGTGTTCGACCATTACTTAATGATTTTTCTATTTCAACAATGGCATCATGCCGAAAATTGGCAGCAGAATAACTTTCCGCTGGATCACAAATATCAATAAGTTTATGTGGGTATTTCAGTTGTTCTTCTTTCGTTGGCTTAGCACTGCCAATATCCATACCTCGATAAATAAGTGCTGAATCAACACTGATAATATCAATTGGATATTTGTCATAAAGGGCCATCGCAAAAGCGGTTTTACCCGATGCCGTTGGCCCCATTAACGAAATAACTTTTGGTTTATTCATGATAAAATTGATTGTGAAAACGATTTAAGATCAATCGGATATAAAAAAATATCTTGCTGTAATAAATTATTATCTATCTGATCCAATTGCGCTAATAACTCGATAGTTTTGGCTATACTCCAATTTTCAGCATAATTATCGTCACCATTTTCAACTAACCAGGTTGCGATTTGTGTCGGGTCAAGTACATCTTTGCCTGATGATAAAAGCAACGCAATTAACATGGGTAATAATTTTTGCCAATTTGTGGTTCGTAACATTTTCGGTACATTATGCAAATGTAGTTTGGCTTTATCAATATAAAAATCAAAACCTAAAAACTTCAATTGCTCTTGATAATCATTTAATGCTTTTTGTTCTTTCTTGTTAACTAAAATTGTTAAAGGAATAAGTAATTTTTCAGACTCATGAGATAATAATTTAATGGCATTCACTTTTTGTTGAGCAACCGACAACTTCATCAAAATAAACTGTTGTTGATTATTTTCAGTCTTCTCAAGTAAAGCTATATCAGGTTGAATAACCGTTAATACTCGACCAAATTGTACTAATGACGAACTATCAACTTGCTGATGCAGTGTTTGCAATGGTACACTTCGTTTAGGAAACAACCCCTCAATAACCGCCTGTTGTGGCGCAGTTATCAAACTATCATCATCAGCTAATTCAAGTGATTTTAAAAACGTTTTTTCGATTGAATCTCTTAGCTTTGTATCAACCAACTTGCCATAAAGTGCATTTTCTTTAACATGGTTAATTGGTTTTTTAGGTAATTCGCTAGTTGGTGAATAAATTTTATGCTCAGCGTGTTTTTTTTGATTAAAAATATTCTCACCAGCAGCTTGTCGATTAGGAATCATTACCGTTTTTTCTTCATCCGCAAGTTGTTGGCTAGATTCAAGAGCCATTACAATGGCTTGATATACAAAGTCATGAACTAATCTTGCTTCATGAAAACGCACTTCATGCTTAGCAGGATGAACATTTACATCAACTTGTTTAGGATCAATCTGCAAAAAAACCACATAACTCTGTTGTTCATTGGTTCGGCTGCTATAAGCTTGACGTAAAGCATGATTAATTAATTTATCTTTTATCACTCGACCATTAACATAAAAATATTGTAGTTCACTCACTTCACTACTACTAACCCACCCTTTGATTAGCAAATCATTATGCTGCCAATCTAATTTTATCGCTTTTTGAACAAATGCACGACCACAAACTAATTCAACCCGTTTTTCAAGTGGGGATTGGCGATACTGTTTGACGAGTTTGCCATTATGCTGCAAATTAAAAGTGACGTCAGGGCGAGCAAGGGCAATACGCCGAACAAACTCCTCAATATGCATAAACTCTGTTTTATCGGTCTTGAGGAAGCGACGTCTAGCTGGTGTGTTATAAAATAGATCAAGAACTTCAACGGTCGTTCCAACTGGGTGCGCGGCTGGCTTAATCGTTGGTTTCATATCTCGACCTTCAGCATAAACTTGCCATGCTTCAGATTGATCGGCAGTACGAGAAGTTAGCGTTAACCGAGCAACAGAGCTAATACTTGCTAGCGCTTCACCACGGAAACCTAAGCTCATTATGCTATCTAAATCATCCAATGTATTAATTTTGCTCGTTGCATGGCGAGCTAAAGCTAATGCTAATTCAGCTTTAGCAATACCACTACCATTATCGCGAATACGGATTAATTTACTACCACCTTGTTCAACATCAATATCAATTTGAGAACTACCAGCATCAAGACTGTTTTCAACTAACTCTTTGATCACCGAAACCGGCCGTTCTACCACTTCGCCAGCAGCGATTTGGTTAGCTAATTGAGGTGATAGAATATGAATTGCCATTAATGATGCTCCCCAAATTTAGGATTCTGTCTGACATAATTTTTTATACCTTGATAAATCAATTTAGCAATTTTATCTTGATGGGCATTACTTGCTAACAAACTTTCTTCAGTTTCATTAGTAATAAATCCAACTTCGATTAATATCGAAGGAATATCAGGTGAGCGCAATACACCCAAACTTGCATGTTCAGGTCTATTCTTATGCAATTTAATAACTCCTTTCATCTCTTTTAATACCTGAGTTGCTAATTCATAACCAACTCGCTGAGAATAAGAAAATTGTAAATCTAAAACCGCCTGACTCAAATTCTGATCATGATCATCACTTAATGCATCACCCGCACCACCTAATAATTGCGATTGCTTTTCATCTTGTTCCAACCAGCGACCCAATTCTGTATCGGCTCGCTTAGTTGATAATACCCAAACTGATGCGCCGGACGCACTACGATTAGGTGCGGCATCAGCATGGATAGAAATTAGTAAGTTTGCTTTATTTTTACGAGCAATATCTGAGCGCTGATGAACAGAAATAAAATTGTCCGTACTACGAGTTAATACTCCCTTAAAATTAGGATCTTTATTTAATAAATTAGTTAACTTTTTCGCTATTGAAATAGTGACATTCTTTTCATATAACTTAGTTTTACCAACTGCACCCGAATCCTTACCGCCATGGCCGGCATCAACGGCAATGACAACTTTCGATGCATAAACTGAGTTACATAGCATTAATAATATAAAAAAAGTAAGTATTTTCTTCATAGTTTTTCTGCTAATTTTTTATTGTAATTGGTTAATAATAGCTTGCCCTTTTTCACTATTTACTTGCACACAAACAGTACGTTCAAGCGCTAAATAAGCCAAATGAATTTCAATATCGGCAGTGGGCAAAATACCTTTAGCCTGCATAGGCCACTCAATCAAACAAATTGATTTCGAAGAAAAATATTCACGAATTCCCATAAATTCTAACTCTTCTGGATAACCAAGGCGATATAAATCAAAATGATAAACGGAAAATGTATCAAATTGATAAGGTTCAACTAAAGTATAAGTTGGACTTTTAACATTGCCAACATGGCCTAATTGTTGCAAAAAACCACGACTAAACGTGGTTTTACCCGCACCAAGATCACCTATCAAATAAATGACTATTGCATTATCATGATTTGACAAATAATTTAAACACTGTGTTGCCAATTGTTTACCAAACAAAATTGTCTCTTGTTCATTGGCTAAAATAATTGGTTTCATAATGAATTCTTTGCTCAATAAATAGTCCTTATTATATACTAATAACCATTAAAGATGTACCAACTAAGATTAACTTGAATTTTTGTCAAAAAAAGTTGAGGAACGGTGTTTTTGAGGGTTAATTTAAGGGTAAAAAGGGAAAAATGTTACATACCATCGCAACAGCTAATCAATCAACAATCGATCCAAAGCTTATTTCAGCACAAGACGCAGTGCTATTTTGGCAAAATGGCGTAATTATAGCCTGCCAAAATAACCCTATATTAAATGCGATTTTGCAAAATTCGCAAAATTGTTATGTGCTTGATAATGATATTAACGCTCGTGGTTTAGGCGAACTAATCGATTCACGAGTCAAGATTATTAATATGCGACAGGTTGTTGATTTAACCGTTAACTATTTTCCTCAAATGAATTGGGAGTAATTTGGCGGATTATCTCAAACCAATACCTATTACCATTTTCATCATCGTCAATTTGCAAATAGGCCGACCTCAGTTTAATATAATTTTTAACAATAGTTGGTGAACAGACAAATTTGATGGCAAACTTATTAACTCAATTAGAAATCAATCAATTATTAAAAAAAGGTGAAGTCGTTGCTTATCCAACTGAAGCCGTTTTTGGTTTAGGTTGTGATCCTGACAATGAATCAGCTGTGTATAAACTATTAAAGCTAAAACAACGTTCAGTTGATAAAGGCTTAATTTTAATTGCCAGTCATTATCAACAATTAATCCCTTATATTGATCGATCGGTAATTACGAAAGAACAAATACAAATGGCTTTTAACAGTTGGCCAGGACCCAACACATGGGTTTTTCCCAAAAATGTTAACACCCCATATTTTTTGAGCGGAAAACATCATTCGATTGCCGTTAGAGTTACCGATCATCCCTTAGTATGTCAACTTTGTGACTTATTTGGTAAACCATTAGTTTCGACCAGTGCAAACCTTTCTGGTCATCCATCTTGTAAAACAGCAATCGAAGTAGCTAACCAATTTGGTAAGAGTTTTCCAATTTTAGATGGTAAAACTGGAAAGCGCTTACAACCATCAATCATTCGCGATGTCCAAACTGGTACAATCATTCGGCAAGGATAATATTATGCAAAATTTATATATAGGCGTAATGTCAGGTACCAGTATGGATGGTGTTGATATTGCATTAGTTGATATCACTGATGGAATCATTACCTCAATTGCTAGTGATTGTTATCCAATGCCAACCGAAATTAAAACCCAATTATTAATGCTTTGTAATAGTAAACAAACTACATTACAAGATTTGGGTGAGCTTGATCATCAACTTGGTATGCTTTATGCAAAAAGCATCAATCAGTTTATAAAGCAAAATCATATTGATAAAAAACAAATTAACGCTATTGGTTGCCATGGGCAAACCATTTATCATTCACCCAATGGTGATAATCCTTTTACTATGCAAATTGGCGATGCCAATATTATTGCAGCTCAAACAGGCATTACAACCATTGCCGACTTTCGTCGTAAAGATATGGCTTATGGAGGTCAAGGTGCACCATTAGTACCCGCTTTTCATAAAGCAATATTTTTAAATCCAGCAATTAACTGTGTTGTTTTAAATATTGGCGGAATCAGTAATATTTCAGTGTTAATTCCTGATCAACCGGTGATTGGTTATGACACAGGGCCTGGTAATGTTTTACTTGATGGTTGGATAAATAAAAATCTAGCAAAAAATTACGATAAAGATGGTTTATGGGCCAAGTCAGGAAATGTAAATCAAACCTTATTAAGTACGTTATGTAATGAAGATTATTTCCAGCTACCAGCGCCCAAAAGCACCGGTAGGGAACTATTTAATTTAACTTGGTTAACTCAAAAATTAACTGACTTTGCTTTAAGTGCCGAAGATATTCAAGCAACATTGGTTGAATTTACTGCTACCACAATTGCCCATGAGATTAATAAATTATCAATAAAAATGCATTTACCATGTCAATTGTTAGTCTGTGGAGGTGGCGCAAAAAACCCACTCATTATGGAACGCTTATCAGTATTATTACCCAAATGGCAAGTTTTAACGACTGATGTTAAAGGGGTGAACAGTGATGATATGGAAGCGATTGCTTTTGCTTGGCTTGCTTATTGTAGAATGAATAATATTCCATCCAACATTCCAGAAGTAACTGGAGCAAACCAAGCAGTAAGCTTAGGGGTTATTTATCAATAATAACCTTTAATCTGATGATTTTGAATGATTATTATAACCAATTAATTCAGATATTTTGGCGGCTGCTTGGCTAATTTCACTCACAAGTTTAGCTTCATCTTCCGCTGTACTACATCTAAAGATAGAGGTTGATAAGCTTAAGGCTGCAATAATGTTACCTAAACGATTATAAATTGGTACCGCAAAACAACGCAAACCAAGTTCTGATTCTTCATCATCTTTGCCATAACCTAAACGTTTAACTTCATCAAGTTCAGCAAAAAAAGCTTCTTTACTGGTAATGGTTTTAGGTGTGTATCGAACAAAATTAATGCCGTTTACTAAGCTTTTTTGACTTTCATCATCTAACCAAGCCAATAAAACCTTACCTAATCCACTCGCGTGTACCGTCGCTTGATTACCGATTTTAGAGGTTAAGCAAAGACTATACTGTTCCGATGCCACTTTATTAATATAGATAATTTGGTCACCTTCACGAACGGCTAAATGGATCGTTTCTTTCGTTTTATCTCTTAGCTTTCTCATTTCTAAATCAGCAATAGCTAAGAAATTTTGGTGATAAAGCACACGGTTGCCCAAATCAAGCAATTTTAAATTAAGAGAATATTTATCTGAATCTTCTTCTTGATTGACATAACCTAATGATTTCATGGTTTGTAAAAAACGATAGGCAGTGCTTTTGGGCATCATTACTTTTTGGGATAATTCTGATATAGCAATGTCTTTAGATTCAGATAAAGCTTCTAAAATTCCGAAAACCTTTAAAACCGAAGCGACAGATTCTGGTGAGCTATCATTCATGATTAGCGCATCTCCTTACTAAAAAATAGTCATTATTCTATTATTAAATGATCACTTAGAACAAATAAAAACTATCGAAAGTATATCATAATTAATAATGAACTAGCTATTTTATAAAAAATCTAATCGTTGCGGAGTAAACATATCAAGCAAAACGCCAGCTTGTTTACAAACACAACCATGTTCAATATTAGGTTTTTTATATAATGTATCACCAGCGCGAACAATTTTAGTCTCGTCACCGATAGTAAATTCAAATTCACCAGATAAAACATAAGTAAGTTGTTCATGTGGATGATGATGCTTTGTACCAATAGCACCAGTTTCAAAATGAACTTCAACCGCCATCATATTACCATCATGAGCTAAAACTTTACGTTTAACTCCATTCCCTAAATCAATTAATTCAATATCTGAATTAAAACAGAACATGACATCACTCCTAAATTTATAAAATAAGATAATAAAAAAATCCCTTTATTTTATTATCTCTTAAATCATATAATTTTTAATCTTATTTTATTAAGGTTGTTTACCAATATAAGCCAAAATACCACCATCAACATAAAGAATATGGCCATTAACAAAATTTGAAGCTTCCGATGCTAAAAATACTGCTGCGCCCGCTAAATCATCAGGTGTACCCCAACGTCCTGCCGGTGTTTTAGCAATAATGAACTGATCAAATGGATGACGAGAACCATCTGCTTGTTTTTCACGTAATGGGGCAGTTTGCGGTGTGGCAATATAACCTGGGCCAATACCGTTACATTGAATATTGGCATGACCAAATTCTGAACAGATATTTTTGGTTAACATTTTTAAGCCGCCTTTAGCTGATGCGTATCCAACAACAGTTTCACGACCAAGCTCACTCATCATTGAACAAATGTTAATAATTTTACCGCTACCTTTTTTGAGCATTGAAGGAAGCACCGCTTTTGCCATAATAAATTGACCTGTAAGGTCGATATCAATAATTTTTCGATAATCTGCAGCACTGGTCTCCAACATTGATTTACGTTGAATAATACCCGCATTGTTAACTAAAATATCAATTACACCATGTTCTTTTTCAATTTGGGCAATGGATTTTTCAACAGTAGCTTCATCTGTAATATCAAATAAATAGCCATGAGCATCAATGCCAGCGACTTTATAAGCATCAAGTCCTTTTTGTAAATTTTCAGGCACAACATCATTAAATACGATTTTCGCTCCTGCACCAGCTAACGATTTTGCTATTTCAAAGCCGATGCCATAAGAAGCGCCGGTTACCAGCGCTATTTTATTGTTGAGTGAAAATTTATTTAAAATCGACATAATTATATTCTCCGTTCTAGTTATGATAGACAAAACGGGTCTATCACATTTCTTCTAATATGTTAGCTGGCACTTTAGTTAAATAAAGTGCGGGTTCATCTTGTGCATCACATGAGTATAAAACGTATTTATTATCAGGTGAAAACGATGGATGAGGATGAGTAACTTGACGATCACCATCTAAAACTCGCCAAGTACTATTATGCTTAACCAGCTTATGCGCTGTTTTGGTCTTAGGTGCTAAAATATAAAGCCATGGATCATTCTCTATTTTATAACCACTAGTATCAATAACGTCAACCGGGCTTCCTGTCCCATCACCAATATAGAGCGTACCATCAAAATTACTCATTAAGTGAGAGCACGCTGGCATTTCCATGATCTCTTTATCTTCATTAGTTACTGGATTATAAAGGCGAATATAACGTTCTTGTTGACCTTTCATATAAGATACATAAGCTAATCCTGAACCATCTGGTACCCAAAATTCATGAGTACAACTTTCACCAGGTAAGTTATCATGCGCTTTACGCTCATTTTTACCATCACGATCGACTAACCAAATTCTGGCATCAACTAAATCATGAGGTCCTTCATGACAAAAAGCGATAGTATTATCATCAAAAGGTCTAAAGATTGGGTGACCTAACCATACATTTTGATCAATAACCGTTTTAGCTACGCCGGTTTCAATATCAATTTTGATTAAACGACAGTGCGGGTTTTTATCATAAAATGCTTTAAATATTGTCCAATCAGTAAGTGGCGTCCAATCTTTTTTATCAATCTCGATACCAACAATTTCGTTACAATCACTATTAGCAACCCATGTTCCATAACCAACCCAGTCATCAGGAACAGTATAAACATTTTTTTCATCTAACGTTTCAAGATTAACTTGTTGTAAGTTGCGTTCATTTTTAACGTAGTACAAAAATTTATCATCTGGTGATAAAAAACCACCAAAAGTATTATCACCGGGTCCTTCAGTAAGTTGTTTTGCTGTTTGTTTTTCAATATCGAGTAAATAATAGTTGCGATTAGTATCAAATTCACCAGCAAAAAGTAGCTTTTGACCATCATTAGTAAAACATTTTTGATAAAAATAATTACGATGACATAAAATACCTTCTGGCGTTAACCGAATAATTTCATTTTTTGAATCTTCATCAGTAAATGATGAATAAGATAGCTTTACGATATTTCCCTTAGCCATATAAAACTCCCTGCATATAAATATTATTAAATGTTTAAAAGATGTTAATTTATTAAATATAGTAATATAAAAACCAAGACAATTTTGTGACTTTCATCACATTGCAACAAATTTATTAAAACATCGTTTTATTTTAGTTAAAAAAATTGATATATTTTTTTGCGGGCTTATAATGAATAATGTATGTAACAGATATTAATAACCATCATGTGTTTGGTTATTATTTCACACAAAATAGAGGGAAATCATGAAAATAGCACTAATGAACGAATTTAGCCAAGCAGCTAAAAATCCAATTATTTTAAATGAATTAAAAAACGCAACTGAGAAATATGGACATACTATTTTTAACGTCGGCATGGATGGCGACAATGATAAAAAATTAACTTATGTTCATTTAGGTATTATTAGCGCTATTTTATTAAACAGTAAAGCTGTCGATTTTGTTATCACCGGTTGTGGAACAGGCCAAGGCGCTTTAATGGCGTTAAACGCATTCCCGGGCGTTAACTGTGGTTATTGTATCGAACCTACTGATGCTTATTTATTTGCACAAGTAAATAATGGTAATGCGTTATCACTTGCTTTTGCTAAAGGCTTTGGTTGGGGCGCTGAACTTAATGCGCGTTATATTTTTGAAAAAGCATTTGATGGCGAAAAAGGATTAGGCTATCCACCTGAGCGTCGTGAATCGCAAAATGCTAATGCGGTAATATTAAATAATATGAAAAACGCAGCAGGAAAGAGTTTAATTGAAGCACTAAAATCAATAGATCAATCATTACTTAAAGATGCGATCCGAGGTGAACGTTTCCAAAAATGTTTATTTGAAAACAGCCAAGACTCAGAAATCACGGCTTATATCAAAAGTCTGTTAGCTTAATTTAGTATCTACACCTTCAACAAAACTTGTGTTATTTCAGCTTAATTGATGAAATAACACATTTCATTACTTCTAACAATTGCTATTCAATAAATAAAAGTTATCTTTAAATATAATTTTTTAACTGTAATATATTTCTCAACAACATATTATTAAACAAACATAATAATGTATTGGCAATCAAAATTGAGTAATAAGAGTTGAAAACATAAATTGCAAAGATGAGTTGTAAAGATGAAAAGCGCTAAATCTAATAAGATTTAGCGCGTTATTATTTAATTATTTAACTTTATTTTTTTCAATTAATGTTTGTAATTCTTTTGGTAACACAATATTACCGTTTTTATCTCGAGTGATTTTAAAGTCAATATTGCCCTGCCATAATTTATTACTCGTCACTGATTTAAAATCTATACTTTTAATTTGTGGCCCAAATGAATCATCTATTGCTGAATCCCAACTATCTCGAATAGAATAATTATGTTCAAAAGTAACCTTTGGTTTTAAAAACTCATAGGGGTTAGCTCGTAAAATATAATTATATCTTGCACTATTAATCGAAATATTATTGCTCATGATATAAGAACCCGTATTAAAGTTATCAGTAAATCCATCCATATTATTGTTTAATGAAATCGAATTGATAATTTTATGATTTACTGGTTGACCTTCAGCACCTAATTTAAAGCCATTACCGATACTTCCTTTAGCAATATTTGGTTTTGAGAAAGGAAAACCGTTGGAATAGGTAACGGAACTATCAATTAACACTGGGTCATTCGGGCCATCTTCAATCTTGTTATAAAGATCAAAACCGTCATCGGTATTATTATGGGCAATACATCCTCTAAAGACATTTCCTTTACCCACCCCTAACTTAGCAGCAAAACCATCGGCATTTTTCCCTGATTTATCCATATTATTATATGAATCAGAATTAATAATTAAGTTATAAGATGGCCAGTAAATACGATTTTGATTTTTCTTTTTTGCTGATATTGCCAGTCCAGTATCACTATTATTACGAGTAATCACTTGATCAATCATATTATGACTACCAGAAATTCTTAAATAAGCGGGCTTATTGTCTTTATTATCAATATTTCCATCAAAGATGACGTGTTTAATAGACCAATAATGGCTATTTAAATTAAACGTAGTGTTGATAAAAATTGCTTTATGCTTATTAATGGCTTGTATCGTTTTTAATTTACCCGGTAAACCACTTAATTGCTCAGGTAGAGTAACACCATTATAATAACCATCCATCAAATAAATAACCCCACCAGGCTCAACACTATTAACCGCGGTCTCAAAATCAACCGGTGATTGATGAGTACCTTTATTATCCTTTTTACCTTCTGGTGAAACGACAATTTTAGATAAATTTTTAATCGATGATTTATTTAGATTAACGGTAAAAGTTTGGGTACTAATATTTGCTTTATCTTTAAACTCAACAGTAAAGGTATTACTTCCGTCTTTTAACTGAGTTGGAAACTGTAATAATTTACCAACTTCGGCATTCAACGTTTTATTAATTTCCTTAACCAATACGGTACCAGAAGTATTTGGGAAAAATTGTAATATATAGTCTTTACTATAGGCATTTTGCGGTGAGGACAAAATTAATGTTGGTTTAATATCCACTATTACTTCTGGTTTAGCGGGTAATTTATCATAATTAACTTTTTCATCCTTGAGAGTTAAGGTAGAATTTTTAAACTCAACTTTCGCGTTTCTCGAAGCAAAAAAGCCAACATAAATATTTTGATTATCTTGTTGATTTAAAAATCCAGAATAATCATTAGTTGCCCACTGTTTCTCTTCACCTGTGGCATTATTTTTCATCGATAAGATAAATTGATCTGCCGTTCTAGTCATTGTTAAATGCATACTTTTTACATCAACATAATTAACATTTTCAACATAAGCAACTTTCTCAATGGATATGCCTTCATTCCCCCATGCTTTTTTAACCCCATCACGCACTAAGCCGGTTACTTTTACTAAATTATCATTTTTCTGATTTTGCGTAATTAACGCATTCATAATAACATTTGAAGCATTTGGAAATTCTTCATAACCAGCAGGTTGTGGTTCACTTCGCGCAACACCAATAGTATCACGAGCAAATAAACCAACCGCTTCTTGAGCAGCAGGGGTTTTACCATCAACTTCCGGCCCTATTTGTTCTAAGGTAACATCACTTTCTAAAGTAAATGTTTGATTAACGGGTAATTGGGTATAAAGCACCACCATTCCATCATGCGAGTTAGCAATTTTACCACCTCGACTTTCTAGGTAGAAATCTGATGGTAATGGATAAGGTTGATTTGGAACTAAAAAATCTTTTTGACCGGCAATCCATGCGTTATTGGTCCCCACTTTTTCTGGTTTGATAAGTGAGGCAAAATTTAAGTCTGTCGATTGGCCAAATGCTATCGCTTTCCACTCTTGTGCGGAAGCTGCGCTAACATAAAGCGTAGATAGACAAAGTATTGAAGTTAATATTTTTTTCATTATAGACCCTAACATTTTTGTTTATTTCAATAATTCTAAAGTTTTCCACTACCAACTAATCGGCTGTAACTTTTGCTAAATTGTTTAATATCATCCACCCTATATTGATAAGGGACAGACCAATTCAAGTTATCATCTAAATTACATGATGATAATTTCAACTTAGATTGATTAAATAGAGAGTTTTTATCTAAAAAATTATTACCTTTAAATTGTTTAGTCACTTTGCAATTATCTTTTAGACCATCAATCAAAAATAGATTATTTTCGGAAAGCACGCTGCCCTTGTAGCCTAAGCCAATAGAGTATTGATATGGATATATTGTTTTAGATTTATTTACAGTCCCTTTAAAAAGGTTGTTATACATGTGGATTTTACCAAACCTTACCCTTGGCGCGCGTTGAGTGATATCAGTGAAGACATTATGATGAAGGGTAATATTTAATTTATTCTCATCCTGATCAGCATTTTTATCACTGTGACCAATTAACATTGTCTTATCATGGTTTTCAAATAGACAATAAGAGATAGTAATAAAATCACTACCGCGCTTAATATCTAACAAACCATCATGTTGCACATATTTCCAGCCATCTTTTTCATGATACATATTGTCGGTAAATGCACCATCAGTTAAAGTGACGTGATCAACCCAAACATAAGTTGAGGAAATAATGTTGATACCATCCCATTCAGCATTCCATCCATCACCCTCTTCAAATTTTGGTTCAACATCAATTGGGGCTTCAATTTTTAAATTACGAATAATGACATTATTTACTTTAGATAACATTATTGAGCCATTGATAAAACCAGCATTATCGCCAACACCGATCAATGTAGTATTACTAGGAATTTTGATTAACGAGCGTGATTTTTGATCATTAAAGTCTTGGTACGGTTTGTTTTCGCTTATATCAATCACCCCTGAAACTTGAATAATACGAGGTTGATCTTTATTTATATTAATAGCTTCTAAAAGATCTTTCTTATTGTTAACTAAAAAGATCATCTCTTTTTTGGCTTTTGATCCACCTGTTGTTCCACTGTTGGTAGCTAAATTGAAACCAGCAAAACCATTTTCAGGCGCAACATCAAGTGCCTGTTTTATTTTTATTGGTGCTGGTGATAACGCATAGCTTGTAAAACTATATGAGTTAATGGCTAATGGAATTAACAGCGCTATTAGTCGTTTTTTCATTTTAATTGATACCTTAATTTTTTATTGACGAATTTTATTAAGATCAACAATATCTTGTTTTATATCAGGATAATTGCTGATTGCTATGGCTATAATTTCAGCTATCGCTAGTGCACCTTTTTCTTGAAAATGCGTTGCGTCAGGATTGCCTACCACACCGGAAGATTGCTTTTTATAATAGGGATATTTAGGATCATTAGGATCAACAACTAACCAGTAAGACTGCCAGTCATCTTTATGTTGATTAGCAAAATCAATACTCAAGGATTCCAAATCAATTAAAGCAACTTGGTTAACTTTAGCGGTATGTTTGATGGTATTGGAATAATCACCCCAATAAGCAAAACCGGGTTTATTGGTGGTGTAATGGAGATGGCTAACAGGGTTTTTATTCTGATCTTGATAAGCTATTTTATTATTGTAATCTTTATAACGGGTGACAGGAGTCATTAAAATGGGTGTCATATCTAACTCTTTTGCCACTGCAAGATAACTCTCTAGAGAAGATTGGAATGACATATTTTCTTGTTTTGATGGATATTGTTTTTGATTATTATCATCATTCGGATAGGTACATAAATTAGCCACATCCACTTTACCGCGTTTTGGATTGCTACCATCACATTTTTCATCATTATGCCCAAAAGCGATGATCATATAATCGCCTTTTTTCATAAAAGGCTTCATCAAATGAAACCAACCTTCCGTTTTGAAACTACGGCTTGAACGGCCAGATTGCGCACCATTAATGACAACGATATCAGCCTTATCATTAATAAAGCGATCAAAAACTTGCCCCCATCCCATTCTTGGATAAACTTTTTTATCATAATTAGAGGCAGTCGAATCGCCTAAAATAAAAATACGTTGTTTAGCATTTATATTTTTTTCTTGTTGCTTAACCGTTTGGGAATAATTAAAAGGCGAATCTTGGCTAATAGGTATTAAACGCATATCAAACAATACGGTTCCACTCACCTTACCAGTAGATGAATCGTATCCTCGATTAAAGAGCATTACATTAAGTAGCTGGTTGATATCTTGATTAACTGTGGTAACTGGATCAAACGATTTAGCGATAATGCCTACTTGAGGTAATGCATTATCAAACAATAAATGAAATTTTTTATAAGCATTGCTTAATGCAGCATCATCTATTAAAAAAGGCAATTGATTATTAACAAACTCTTCTGGGCCTAAAAGATTTACTTGTTTAGCTAATTCACTAGCTAAAAAATCAGTTAATGGATTAATATTAACGGTATTTTGCCGATCTTTTGCTAAACTGTGGACATATGAAACCAAACAGTTACCGTTACAAGTTTGGTTGCTATCCCCTGTTCGCACTAGTGAGTTTTCATTACTAAAAACAATTAGTGGTGGAGTCAGTTCAGAAACATCTTGTTGATAAAACCCTTCGCTATTGGTTATAGTTTTTAAAAATTTGTTATTAGCATCACGGATTATTACCGATGAAATAATAGGTTTATTTACATAAATATAACCTTGTATAACCGTACTTGCCATTACTAAACTGGTTGGCGAGACAACCAATAAAAGTCCGAAAATAGTTTTCTTTATTTTCTTTAACATGTTTCCACCACTTTTAACATCTTTCTTTATTGATTAAAATTGATAAGATAATCCTAGTGCTAACTTAGCTTCACGTGCGTCAGAGTGGAGACTTTTCGCCACATCCTCAGCAGCCAAGTTAACCTGCCAAGCTTTAGTTGCTTGCCAATTTATATCTAATTCTTGTTGATAATCATGCTTTTTATCATTATGTAATACATAATTTCCTTTTAAATATGAGAAGCGATAGCCAACATTCCAATCTGGAGATAAATTAATATCAGTACCTATATCAAAACGATTACGCGCTCGGTTATCAACATAACCTTGGACACTATCTTCACGTTTACTTCTTGAAACTTTGCGATATTCAAACCGATATTGACTATAAAACGATACATCATCACTTTGTAACCAAGTCAATTTTAAAGCTGGAGAATAACGAACACCTGGACGTTGTGAGTCACTCACATCACCCAACTGATAATGAGGTAAGTTTTCTTCACTTTTTGCTTTATAACCACCACCAGAATAGAATCTAACTTCCATATTTGGAGTCAGTACCCACTGATCAGCCAAATAAAAATTGTAACCACCATATAGTTGATAATGGCTTGAAACAACATCATCAAAAAATAATCTATTTTTCAATTGGTTATAGGTAATTACACTAATACCAACATAACCTTTTTTATCAAAATCAGTATATAAACCAAAGCTATCGCCATGATAATGCGAGCTTAAACCATAATGATGCGCATATTTAAAATAGGTTTTGTAAGCAAAATCAGAATTTTTACTATTTGATTGACCAAAAGCATAATTGAAACCGACTTTAAACTTAGCTTGTCTTGTATCTGTGGTTTTATTTTTTGACACATCAGAAATAGAAAAATAAGGACGGAATAATTTGGAGTAATTATAGGTAATTTTAAATTCTTGCTCATAATCCGTTTTTTTATTGTTATAAGCTTTATATTCATTTTTAGAAAAACCTTTCTTCAAGGCCTTATAAGAATTGTTGGTATAATCACCAATATAATAATTAAAGGTATAATTAAAGTTAAATGCCTTAATGCCAGAATATATTAATGCCCAATCTAAACGGTTCCTTCCTGTATTGCTACTTGCAACATATTTAACTTTTTGACCAGATACTTTCGCTGTTTTATAACGTTCAGCATGAGATATTTTTTTCCATTCATAGCGATAACGTAAACTTGTCGACCAATCATTATTAATTTTATAACTATATTTTAATCCAGGTTGATAAAGCGTTGAATCTTTACTAAATCCTAATTCTAATGATGGAATAATTGAACCCCAGCCGTCTTCAAGCGTAAACGTTTTTTGAACGACAACACCGCCCGAACCACCTTGCATATCATCATACAAAACATCACGTTTATTTCCACCACCTTCTGTAACACCAAATTTGAATTCATATTGCCAACTATCATCGGTCTTATGAATTAACTTAATAGTATCACCATGAATTCTATCCATTGATTTCCAGTTATGTTCATACTGAAATGTTGTTTGACCAGCAAAGGAATAAATAGGGAAGCTAGACAGAAGCATTAAAAGCGGTATTTTTTTTAATTTAAATTGACGCATTATTGTTTTCCTAAATTTTAAAAATTATTTTTTGAAATCATGTTTTATATTTTTTATTTTTTTATTATTTTTTTCTGTTAATAAGATCACAAATTCAGAAAATAATCTCAAATAAAAGGATAACATTATGATATTTATATATTTTTATTAAATGATATTAATAGATTTGCCTTATAAAACAAAATAATTTGTTATCAATGTCACATTTCTAAAAAAAAATTAAAATTAACTTGTATAAATTTAGTATTATTTCGATAATAATTTTAAAACAGTATTTCATAATTATTAAAGGAAATAAATTTATGGCTGATAATCAGAAAAAAATAACCACACTAACTCGATTTTCGTATGGTAGTGGTAATTTGATAGGTAGTGGTGCGCTGGCAATTAGTGCTGCTTGGTTACTATACTTTTACACAACTTTTTGTGGACTTTCGGCTTTTCAAGCAACATTAATTTTTTCTATTGCAACTTATCTAGATGTTATCTTAAATCCGTTAATGGGTTTTATTACTGATAACTTTAACCATACTAAACTTGGACGTCGTTTTGGTCGCCGTCGATTCTTCATCTTATTTGCTATCCCATGTATGATTATTTACCCATTACTTTGGGTAGATGGCATGAATTTTTGGTACTACTTAACTACCTATATTTTATTTGAATTCATCTATACCATGATTATGATCCCATATAATACTTTACCGGTAGAGATGACCAAAAACTTCGATCAACGAACTTATTTAGCGGGTTCGAAAGCGATGTTTGGTAAAGTAGCTAACTTCTTAGCTGCCGCTATCCCAGGTGTATTTTTCTACCTATTTGATGGTAAAGACTCACCACTACCATTCTTATTAACAGGTATTACTTATGCATCTATCATGGCGATTGCATTGATTCTACTTTACTTAAATAGTTGGGAAAAATCAGTTGATGAAATTGAAGATGAAACAACCTCTGGTCTTCTAGAAAGTATTGTTAAATTATTCTCTGATGTCTTTTCAACTTTCCGTTTAAAAACATTTAGAAATCATTTAGGAATGTACCTATTTGGCTTTGGTGCTGAATGGTTATTTGCGGCAACATTTACTTATTTCGTGGTATTTAATTTAGGACAACCAAAAACCTTTGTTTCACAAATGAATAGTTTAAGTAGTATCTGCCAATTAATTTCAACTGCTTTCTTTATGGCTTGGTGTGTAAAACGTGGATTCAAAAGACCATTTGTAATTGCAATATTAATCGTAATATCCTCGGTAATCGGCTATATCGGTGTCTACTACTTTAACATGCCACATGTTACCTGGATTGTTATTGGTATTACTATTTGGTTCGGATTAGGAACTGGTGGTGTTTATTATATTCCTTGGAGCGTATACACCTTCTTAGCAGATATCGATGAGGTACTAACAGGAAGACGTCGCGAAGGTATCTATGCTGGTGCCATGACCATGGCTGGTAAACTAATGCGTGCAACTATCGTCTTTGTCTTAGGTATTGTATTGAAATACTCTGGTTTTGTATCTGGCGTAGATGCTGTTCAACCAGAAAGTACGGTTACTGCAATTAACTTAGTATTAGTCTTTGGTGTATGTGGAATGGCATTATTAGGTATCTTCTTCACTTACCGAATGAAATTAGACAAATCGACTCATGCACTTATTATTCAAGAAATTGATAGATTAAAAAATGGTGGTAAAAAAGAAGACGCAACACCAGAAATAAGAAGTTTAGTTAAAGAGTTAACTGGATTTGACTATGACAATTGCTTTGGTAACAACAATGTTGGTTTTAAACAACACCACTAAATAAAAATAATATAATCAAACTTAAAATCATCTAATCTAAACAATTAGATGATTTTTTTATCTTTAAATTAATCCAAATTTCTTTAATGCTTTAGCTATACCATCATTATTATTGTTATCAGTGACATATTCAGCTTCATTTTTTAAGGCATCAACGGCATTATCCATAGCAATTGGATGATCAACAGTTAAGAACATTTCAAAATCATTCATACCATCACCAAATGCATAAGTAGGTACATCCTCAAAACCTTTAGTTTTTAATAACTCATTAATTCCCCTGCCTTTCGATCCACCATGATTAAACACATCAACACAATAAGGCGTATTTCGAATAAAGGTTAGTTCAGGAAAGAGATCGCGATAAGATGACTCGCCTTGTTCACAAAGTAATAACAACATTTGAATAGGTTCTTTTAAATAGATTTGATCATCAACAGGTGGAACATCTTGTTTTAAATGGTGATAAAATTTTTGTGCTGGTTGACTATTTTCAGATACTCGCATCATTTTATAATTATAAAAAGCCAGAGGAATATTATTTTCCCTTATTGAATATTCATACAATCGAGTAATAACATTTTTATCTATATTATTAGTAAAAACGACTTCCTTTTCATAAATAACAACTTGGCCATTCATACCAATAATTGAATCTATACCCGTATCTCTCATCAAACCAAAAACTTCAGGTGGTGTCCTACCTGTTGCAATCATTGGTATAATATTATTTTGTTTCAGCTTTCTAATTGCATCATAAGAACTAGGTAACACATCTACATCTTTATTGAATAAAGTGCCATCTAAATCGAAAAAAACGATAGCTTCAGGTTTTTTTATCATTTCATAAATCCAAAATATGTTTAATAAAAGGAATGGTTAATTTACGTTGTTGAGCTAACGTTGCAACTTCAAACTTTTCCATCAAAGAAAACAAAGTACGCATATCACGATTAACACGTTTTAACAAAAATAAACCAACTTCTGTTGATAACTCAAATCCACTTAATTTTGCTCTAAGTTGTAAAGCTTTTAGCTTATCCTCATCGTTTAACTCTTTTAACTGATAAACTTGTCCCCACGTTAATCTAGATGCTAAATCAGGTAATATAAAAGGAATTTGTTTCGGAGGTGCACTAGCAGTTATCAATAATTTACTAACGCTCTTTTCAGTTAAACGATTAAATAGATCAAATATAGCTTCTTCCCAGTCACGATGACCTGCTATTGCATCAATATCATCTAAACAAACCAAATCGTAATTATCTAAACCTTGTAAAATCTCAGGTACTAATAAAAAATGTTGTTTTAAAGGAATATAACTGGCTAATTTATTTTGGCTTGAAGCATGTAATAGATGCGTACGACCAGCAGCACTTGCTGACCATATATAAAAGACATTAAAACCTTTCCTATCAAGTAAGGTTTGCAAAGAATCAAACAATAGCTGATTATCACCTACATAGAAACTATCAAACGTTTCGTTATTAGGTAATATAAAAGGTAAGGGCAACTGTGAAAGAGTAATAAAATAACCTCACAATAAAAATACAATCGTACTAAGTATAAATTTGCTTTCACAAAAATCAATCACTTTTATAGAGAACTAAACAAGCTAGCAAAAGCAACTATTAAAAATCGATATATAAAAACTAGTTAACCTACAAAAAACCGAATAGTAAAATAGTAACATAGCTAAAATGCTATTTAGTTATAAACTTTAACTTATTATTATTCATTAATAATAAAATAAATTATTTTCATTTTTTCCAGAATAGAACATTTTAGAAGGTTTCATACAATTATGCTGCTTTTTTTGTTTTAATTTAGCGACTTTTTATTAGTAAAACGTCTTAAATCCATTCTAGCTATTTTCGGCAGATTTAAAATCTTAAAAATTTTCTCGGCTATTTTTGCTTTTTTATTAAGATTAGGTATAGATTCAATAATCATACAAATACAACAAAAAATACTACTACCAAAAAATATAGGTTTCATTAAAAGAGATATATTTAGCTGTTAAATGAAGTAGTTGATAGACACTGCCCCAAGCTAACATATAAAGAATATTAAAAAAATCATAAAAAAAGGATAATAAATAATGTCAATTTAGCTTGATGGATTAAATAAGCTATTCGCCCTTTACTGCAATTAGGACATATACTAATAATCCTTTCGTCAGGTTTAGCTAAAGCATAAAGTTCATAATGATCTTCTTGCCACTGCGCTATAACAGCGACTTCTTCACCCGCTTGAAAAGAGCAATCATCTATCCAACCTCGATAAATAACACCATCAATTTGAACATTCACAAAATTAGCCTTAATTAAAAAAGGATTAATTTCTTTTGCTAAGACGTGTTTTTTTAAATCCTCAAAATTAGAATAATGATGTACAACATGAGTATGAGCACTAATTATACTATTATACTATGTTCAGTTGCACTTTGAGAAACAAATTCAAAATAATCATACTATTCTTCTAAATCTATACACTCAATTATTCCCTTAGTGCTGACAAATTCAGTCTCCCAACTCGGTAGAACAGGATAAGTTGGTTTATGGCGCCAAGTTCGACCGACTATCTTATTTTGAATTTTGTAAAACTATTTAATACTCATAACAATATTTCTATCTATACAACTTTTACTATTATAAATTGTTTATAACTAAGATCCTCTAATTAACTCAAGTAAGCATGCTTAATTTATAAACAATAAAAGATAAAAATTTAGGCAAACAAACTTATTTTTTGTGGATAACTCTGTGATAAACAACGATCATAAGCTGTTATGATCGCATTAATAACCTTAATTGAAATGAGTACTGTGGATAAATAAGATAGTTATAAACAAGTTTAATCAAAAAAAGATCCGATCAATTAACAGCATTAGACGATCGATAAGATCCTATAAAATAATCACAAAAAATGGTTATCAACAAAAAAGATCCGATCTAATAATAGTAAAAATAAAAAGATCATATAAAAGATCTTATTTTATTTAGATCGTGATCAAAATAGATCATTTGACGTAATAAAAAAGATGAGTACAATTCCTTACGCTAAATAGAACTAAATCGCTTGATCAAAATAATGATCATCTAAAATGAAAAACGAGGCTTTATATGTTTTACCCAGATCTTTTTGATGTCATCGTTGTTGGTGGCGGTCATGCTGGAACTGAAGCAGCAATGGCGTCAGCTAGAATCGGCAGAAAAACATTACTTTTAACTCATAATATCAATACGTTAGGACAAATGTCATGTAATCCTGCTATTGGTGGGATAGGTAAAGGACATTTAGTCAAAGAAATTGATGCTATGGGTGGATTGATGGCTCATGCTATTGATCTTTCAGGGATCCAATTTAGGATCTTAAACAGCAGTAAAGGTCCAGCTGTAAGAGCTACTCGTGCTCAAGCGGATCGATCTTTATATCGTAAAGTAATAAGAACAGCACTTGAAAACCAAGAAAACCTAATGTTATTTCAACAATCAGTTGAAGATCTGATCATTGAAAACGATCAGATCATCGGTGTTGTTACCCAAATGGGCGTCTCTTTTAAAGCAAAAGCTGTAGTACTTACAACAGGTACCTTTTTAGATGGTAAGATCCATATAGGTTTAGATAATTATAGTGGTGGTAGAACCGGCGATCCCGCTTCGATCGGTTTGTCCAAATCTTTACATCAATATCCATTTAGAATGGGACGATTAAAGACAGGAACACCACCACGTATTGATGCCAGAACAATAGACTTTTCGAAATTAGGCACTCAATATGGTGATAATCCAGTACCAGTATTTTCATTTTTAGGCGATGCTAAGCAGCATCCTAGACAGATCCCTTGTTATATAACCAGTACTAATGAAACAACCCATGAGATCATTCGAAATAGCTTAGATCGTAGTCCTATGTACACAGGTGTGATTGAAGGTATTGGCCCTCGATATTGTCCGTCTATTGAAGATAAAATAATGCGTTTTGCTGATCGTAATTCTCATCAGATCTATTTAGAACCAGAAGGGTTAGATAGTAATGAGATTTATCCAAATGGGATCTCGACCAGTTTACCGTTTGATACGCAATTAGCCTTTGTCCGTAGCATGAAAGGACTCGAAAATGCGAATATAGTAAGACCTGGTTATGCTATTGAGTATGATTATTTTGATCCGCGTGATCTTAAACCAACTTTAGAAAGTAAAGTGATCAAAGGTTTATTTTTAGCGGGTCAAATAAATGGCACTACCGGCTATGAAGAGGCTGCTGCTCAAGGTATGTTAGCAGGTTTAAATGCGGCAAGATTTGTATATGATCAAGATCAATGGTTCCCTACTCGCGATCAAGCTTATTTAGGGGTGCTAGTTGATGATCTTTGTACTTTAGGCACAAATGAACCTTACCGTATGTTTACTTCGCGTGCTGAATATCGCTTAATGTTACGTGAAGATAATGCCGATATTCGTTTAACTGAAATAGGCCGACAACTTGGCATGGTTGATGATTATCGTTGGCAACGATTTAATGAAAAATTTGAAGCTATTGAACAAGAAAGAGCCCGCCTTCGTGATATTTGGGTTCACCCTCATATTGAAACAATCGATGAAGTTAACGCGGTACTAAGTGCTAATTTAACCAAAGAAGCTAATGGTGAAGAGTTACTTAAACGTCCTGAAATGAGCTACAAAACACTACAATCATTATCGCTTTTTGCACCAGGTTTAACTGATACTCAAGCCGCTGAACAAGTTGAGATACAAGTAAAATATGATGGTTATATAAAATTACAGATTGAAGAAATTGAAAGACAAAAACGAAATGAAGAAACCCTTATACCTGAGCACATTGATTATGCTGAAATATCAGGGTTATCTAATGAAGTCGTTGCTAAATTAAAACAGCATAAACCTGTTTCAATTGGCCAAGCTTCACGTATTTCTGGCATTACGCCAGCGGCAATTTCAATGTTATTAGTTTATTTAAAAAAGAAAAACTATGTTAAAAAAGAAACTCATTAATCTTATTGATCAAACGGATCTTTCGATCACTTCACAGCAAATTGATCTGTTGATCGATTATGTTGAAATGCTTAATAAATGGAATAAGGCTTACAATTTAACCGCAGTGCGCGATCCTAGTGAAATGTTAGTTAAACATATTATGGATAGTTTAGTTGTTTCACCTTATTTAGTTGGCAATACTTTTATTGATGTGGGAACTGGCCCTGGATTACCTGGGATCCCTTTAGCAATAATTAATCCAGATAAACAATTTGATCTGGTGGATAGTTTAGGTAAAAGAATTCGTTTTTTAAAACAAGTTCAATTTGAATTAAAATTAACTAATATTCAACCAATTCAAAGCCGTATAGAAGAATATGATGAGAAGAAATTTGATGGGGTCATCAGCCGAGCATTTGCTTCTTTGCAAGATATGCTAACTTGGTGTAAACATCTTCCTAACCAGCAAGGATCATTTTACGCATTAAAAGGTAGCGATCTTGATGCGATCCCTGCAGGGTTTACTCTTAAACAAAATATTAAACTGACTATTCCAGGATTAAGTGCTGAACGACGATTAATGATCATTGAGTAAAGGTAAAATTGATCTAAAAAATTATTAGATCAATTTTTACGACGTTTTAAATAATCTTTAATACCATCAACTATTGCTTTAGATACTTGATTTTGGAAGGAAGCAGTCTTAAGTTTTTGCTCTTCATTGATATTACTAATGAAGGCTGTTTCAACTAAAACTGATGGGATATCTGGTGCTTTTAATACTGCAAAACCCGCTTTTTCAATCGACGGTTTATGCAAATTATTTACCTTTTTCATTCGATTTAAAATAGCTGAACCTAATAATACACCATTAGAGAGCGTGGTCTTTTGGACTAAATCTAAAATCGTATTATCTAAATATTTATCACCACTTCTACTCACCCCACCTATTTGGTCGGCATCATTTTGGGTTTGTGCTAAATAACTGGCTGCTGAACTACTGGCACCACGGGTTGATAAAGCAAATACCGATGAGCCTTTAACAGAGCGATTAGCAAAAGCATCTGCATGAATCGAAATAAATAGATCTGCATGTAAAGATCGCGCTTTTGCTACGCGAACTTTTAAAGGTATAAATACATCTTCATTACGAGTCATATATACTTTGATATTGGGTTCTTTTTTTAGCAAATTGTAAGTGCGTCGAGCAATTTGCAACACAATATCTTTTTCTCTAGTCTTTTTATAACCAATAGCGCCAGGATCTTCACCACCATGACCCGGATCAAGCATAACAATAATGGGTGAATTTTTCTTCTTATTGGATGGTGATTTTATTTGAGATTGTTTTTTATTGAGATCGCCTTTTTGATACTCTTCTAAGAGTGCTAAAAGGGGATCATCATCAGTTATAGCTGGTTTAGATGGATAAAGATCAACGACTAATCGATGTTTGAATTCAGCAATTGGTGGTAGTGTAAATGTATTTGGATCAATACCTTGTTTTAATTCAATCATCAAACGAACAGTTTTTGGATCTAACTGCAACGCACGAATAGATTTAATAAAAGGATCTCGGCTTAGTACTTTTGTTGAAATCGTTTTTAGAGTTGGATTTAAATTGAGATTATCAATATCAATAACAATACGATCGGGGTTGTACAAATTTGCATGTTTATAATTAAGTTTAGCGTTTGATTCTAACGTTATTCGTGTATAAGTTGATGATGGCCAAACACGCACAGCAATAACCTGAGCCATTGCCGCAGCAAAGCCAACTCGAGTGACAGACAATAAACAAGTCGCAATAATGCCTTTAATTAAAAAGCGCTTTGTTGGACTAAATGTTTTTGACATACCTAAATACTTGTATAGTAAATAATATTAATAGGGCGAGAATAATAACATAAAATATTGATTATTATAATCAGTTGTTTTTTCGATAAATAAATTACTAATTGTTTATTTTTTATATATAAAGTAATAAATATAGTTTTTTATATTTATTATAGACCCTACAATCACAAAGGATTACAATATGGCTCGCTAAAATCGCGGATTTAAACCCGTTTTCATTTTAACAATTAAATATAGCTGAGTTATTGATGAGCAAAAAATTACATATCAAAACTTGGGGCTGCCAAATGAACGAATATGATTCAACCAAAATGGCAGATCTCCTTGAATCCACTCATGGTTTAACCTTAACAGAAAATGCTGAAGAAGCGGATATTTTACTTTTAAATACTTGCTCTATTCGAGAAAAAGCCCAAGAAAAAGTTTTTCATCAACTAGGCCGTTGGAAGAATTTAAAACAGCATAATCCTAATATTATTATTGGTGTTGGTGGTTGTGTGGCATCACAAGAAGGTGCCCATATTCGTAAACGTGCGCCTTTTGTTGATATTATTTTTGGACCACAAACCTTTCACCGCTTACCAGAAATGATCGAACAAATTCGCAGTGGTAATGGCCAACATGTGGTTGATGTGAGTTTTCCTGAAATTGAAAAATTTGACCGTCTACCCGAACCACGTAGTGAAGGCCCAACGGCATTTGTATCCATAATGGAAGGATGTAACAAATACTGTACTTATTGTGTAGTACCTTATACCCGAGGAGAGGAGGTAAGTCGACCTTGTGATGATGTTATTTATGAAATAGCTCAACTTGCTGAACAAGGTGTTCGTGAAGTGAATTTATTAGGACAAAACGTAAATGCCTATCGCGGACCAACCTTTGATGGTGATATCTGTTCTTTTGCTGAATTATTACGTTTAGTTGCTGCTATTGATGGTATTGATCGTATTCGTTTTACCACTAGCCATCCAATTGAATTTACAGATGACATTATCGATGTTTATCGTGATACGCCAGAACTGGTTAACTTTTTACATTTACCGGTACAAAGTGGTTCTGATCGAGTTTTAAATTTAATGAAACGAACTCATACGGCAATTGAATATAAATCAATTATTCGCAAATTACGTAAAGTTCGCCCTGACATTCAAATTAGTTCAGATTTTATAGTTGGATTCCCAGGTGAAACTCAAGAAGATTTTGAGCAAACCATGAAATTAATCGCTGATGTTAATTTTGACTTAAGTTATAGCTTTGTCTATTCAGCTCGCCCAGGTACACCAGCTGCTGAAATGGAAGATAATGTCTCTGAAGATGAGAAAAAACAAAGACTCTACATTCTTCAAGAACGAATCAATCAACAAGCGATGCAATTTAGTCGTCGTATGTTAAATACCGTACAACGTATTTTAGTTGAAGGCCCATCTAAAAAGGATCTTATGGAGTTAACTGGTCGAACAGAAAATAATCGTATTGTTAATTTTGAAGGTTATCCAGATATGATTGGTAAATTTGTTGATGTTGAAATTACCGATGTTTATCCTAACTCGTTGCGTGGTAAAGTAGTGAGAACGGAAGATCAAATGGATTTACGGATAAGTGAATCACCAATATCGGTTATATCACGTACTCGTAAAGAAAATAATTTAGGCGTTGGTATTTATCAACCATAATTATAAAAAGTAGAGTAATTAAAATAATAATAAAAGATGATAATGGATAAGTAAGGAAAAGAAAATGTTTATTATATTTGGTAACAAAGGACGTGAAGTCACTGAAAATACAGGGCAATTTAATTGTCCAAACTGTTGTGCACAGCAAAATATTACGGGTGATGAAAAGCAGCATCAATATACGCAAATAAAAGTAGCTAAATATTTTACTCTATTTTTCATACCTATTTTTGATTATAAAACTTTAGGTCGATATATTAAGTGCCAACATTGTAATACAGATTATAATGAAAAGGTTTTAGATTATATCCCGCCAACATTTGAACAGCAAGTTGCCTCTTATATTGAACAAGAGTTAAAAAGTGGGACGCCGATTTCTATGCTAGTAAATAAATTGAAAAGCCAAGGATTAGATAACGACCAAGCAACTAGCGCGGTGGATAATGTCGTTAGTGGCAATATTGTTACTTGCCATAATTGCAATATGGATTTCCTAAAAGGTGTTGAAAAATGTTCTTTATGTGAAGGGCGTATTGGTAATTAAAATAAACAATTTGAGGACATATCTTTGAATATTATGACATATGAAACAATGCTTGAACCAGCAGACAATCAGCGGCTTAATAGTCTTTGTGGTCCTTATGATGACAATATCAAACAACTTGAACGCCGATTGGGTATTGAAATAAACCATCGTGGCAATCTATTTGCTATTACTGGCGATGCAATTTGTGCCAAAGCGGTAACAGAAATTTTACAATCGCTTTATAAGCAAACTAAAGTAAAAGATAAGATTGTCGATATTGAGCCGGAACAGATTCATTTAGCAATCAAAGAATCAGGTGTACTAGAAAAAGCTAATGAGCACTTACCTTCCTATGTTGATCTGTATGGCAGTAAACAAGTGATGATAAAGACTAAGCGAGGTGTAATAAAACCACGCACGCCTAATCAAGCACAATATATTGCCCATGTATTAGATTATGACATTTCATTTGGTATTGGTCCGGCTGGTACGGGGAAAACCTATTTAGCGGTAGCTGCAGCAGTTGATGCACTGGAAAAACAGCAAGTTCGACGAATTGTGCTAACACGTCCAGCGGTTGAAGCTGGTGAAAAACTGGGTTTTTTACCAGGTGATTTAAGTCAAAAGGTCGATCCTTATTTACGTCCACTTTACGATGCTTTATTTGAAATGCTTGGTTTTGAAAAAGTTGAAAAACTGATTGAAAAAAGTGTAATAGAAGTTGCACCGTTAGCCTATATGCGTGGGCGTACACTTAATGATGCATTTATTATTCTAGATGAGAGCCAAAACACAACAATAGAACAGATGAAGATGTTTTTAACACGCATTGGTTTTAATTCTAAAGCTGTCATAACTGGTGATATCACCCAAATAGATTTACCACGTCATCAAAAATCGGGGTTACGCCACGCGATAGAAGTATTAAGCGATGTTGATGATATTAGTTTTAATTTTTTCAAGAGTGAAGATGTGGTTCGCCATCCTGTCGTGGCTAGAATTGTTAATGCTTATGAAAAATGGGAACAAAAAGAACATAAAGAACACAAGCAACCATAATTTAGAGGAGCTAGATTATCTCTATTTCAGGTGAAACAAAAAAAGGCAATATTCGCGATCACTCGGCAGAAACAAACTTATTTTTGCGTAGAGCGCTGTTTGCATTTGTGGTAATTATTTTATTAATCTTTGTATTAATAGCCAATTTAGCTGATTTACAAATATCAAACTTTAGTTATTATAGTACCAAATCAAACAACAATCGGATTGAAATTATCCCTATTCCGCCTAGTCGTGGAATGATTTATGATCGTAATGGTACACCATTAGCGATAAATAATATTACCTATCAATTAAATATTGTTCCTGATAAAACCAAAAACCTTAACGAACAGTTTGAACAGTTAAAAACGATTGTTGATTTAACTGATGAAGATATTGAGAATTTCCAAAAGGAACGCCGTAATTATCGAGCTCATCGTCCTGTACCTCTTAAAGAAAATTTGACCGAAAAGCAGATCGCTCGTTTTATTGTTGATCAGCATCGCTTCCCGTTTGTATCAATTGTTAAAATTCAACACCGATATTACCCATATGGCGCGTCGCTTACCCATATTCTTGGTTATATATCTAAAATAAATACTCAAGATAAACAACGACTAGAAGAAGAAAATAAAGCTAGTGATTACGTGGCTACATTTAACATTGGTAAAATGGGGATTGAGCGTTATTACGAAGATGTATTACATGGTACTGCGGGTAACGAAAAAGTTGAAGTAAATAGCCGAGGCCGTATTGTTCGTTTACTTGAACAACACCCACCTCAAGCAGGTGAAGATATCTATTTATCTATTAACCTTAAATTACAACTTTATATTGAATCTCTGCTTGCAGGACGTAAAGCATCAGTCGTTGCTATTGATCCTAATAATGGTGAAATATTAGCAATGGTATCAAGCCCAAGTTATGATTCAAACGATTTTGTCGATGGTATTTCCAGTAAAAAATATAGCGAATTACTTAATGATCCAAGTAAACCTCTCTATAACCGGGCCTTACTCGGTGCCTACCCGCCTGCTTCAACGGTAAAACCATTTATTTCGATAGCAGCATTAAGTGAAGGCGTTGTTTCACCGAAAAGCGTAGTTAATGATCCGGGTTGGTGGCAACTGCCAGGTACAGAAAGACGTTATCGAGATTGGCTAAAATGGGGGCACGGCCATGTAGATGTATTACGAGCGATTGAAGAATCGGTCGACACCTATTTTTACCAAGTTGCTTATGATATGGGCATAGATCGCTTAAATTCATGGATGACCAAGTTTGGCTATGGTGAGCGAACCGGCATTGATATTTCGCCAAGTGAAGAAACGCGAGCAGTCATGCCTAGTCGTGAATGGAAAATGAAACGCCATAAAAAATCTTGGTTACTAGGCGACACTATTCCGGTTGGTATTGGTCAAGGTTATTGGACTGCAACACCGATGCAAATGGTTAAAGCATTAACGATACTAATTAATAATGGTAAAACCTTTACACCACATTTTTTATTATATAAAAAGAGCGACATTATCAATACCAACCAAAACCAACCAACGATTGATCCATCTAAATATGTTGAAAAAAACAGTTTAGTCGATGTTAATCCGGTCTATTGGACATTAGCAAAAGAAGGCATGCATCGAGTAATGTTTGGTGCGCGAGGTACAGCTCGTAAAGTTTTTGCGGGGGCAAAATATCAAGCCGCCGGTAAATCAGGTACCGCTCAAGTTTATAGTTTAAAAGTAAACGAAACCTATAACGCGCATAGAATACCAGAACATCTACGTGACCATGCTTTGTTTATTGCTTACGCACCTTATGATAAACCGAAAATAGCTTTAGCTATTGTACTTGAAAATGGTGGTGGAGGAAGTTCCAACGGTGGTGCGGTTGCACGTAAAATACTTGATTATTATCTTGAAGGGATTAACTCAACAGAATTAGATGATGGATCATCCAATACAGGACATGAAGATTAATTATGAATAATATTAAGAGATCTTTTTGGCAAAAGATACATATTGATCCGCTTTTTTGCTTATTTATAACCTTACTCCTTGGTTATAGTCTTTATATTTTATGGAGTGCTAGTGGTCAAGATATTGATATGATGCAAAAAAGGGTGATTCAAATATTACTTGGTTTTTTTGTAATGATTGTCTTTGCCCAATTTTCACCACGAAGTTATGAAAAGTGGGCTCCTTCACTCTATATTGTCTGCATTGTTATATTGCTATTAGTTGATATTTTTGGCTATACCAGTAAAGGTGCTCAGCGCTGGTTAGATTTAGGTGTTATTCGCTTTCAACCGTCCGAAATCGCTAAAATTGCCGTTCCTCTAATGGTAGCCAAATTTATTCATCGTGATGGCTGTCCTCCACCACTAAAAACCACCTTGCAAACATTAGCAATTATTGGTGTGCCAACACTATTGGTGGCCATGCAACCAGATTTGGGTACGGCTATTTTAATTGTTATGTCAGGTATTTTTATTATCTTCTTGGCTGGAATTAATTGGCGATTTATCGTTGTTGCGTTGATATTGATGGCCATATTCTTACCGATTATGTGGTTTTACCTAATGCACGATTATCAGCGTGAACGAGTATTAACTTTATTTAATCCAGAACGCGATCCTAATGGTACAGGCTATCATATTATCCAATCTAAAACCGCAATAGGATCGGGTGGAATATGGGGCAAAGGCTGGCTTAAAGGTACTCAATCACAGCTAGAATTTTTGCCTGAACGGCATACCGATTTCATCTTTTCAGTTATTGCTGAAGAGTTTGGTTTTATTGGCTCTATTATCTTACTAGTCTTATTCTTATGCTTAATTGTTCGTGGCTTGATTATTGCCTCCCAAGCACAAACGACCTTTGGTCGAATCCTTTCTGGAGGCTTGATTTTGGTCTTTTTTGTTTATGTATTTATTAATATCGGTATGGTCAGTGGAATCTTGCCAGTAGTTGGTGTACCATTACCATTAATAAGTTATGGTGGCTCATCATTAGTCGTTTTAATGGCAAGTTTTGGCATTATGATGTCTATTCACACTCATCGATACATGTTATCTAAAAACATTTAACGGAATTTTTATAAATGAAAAAGAAATTTAAATTATCTTTTGGCTTGTTGGTGCTCGCAATATGTTCTTCTGCCTCTGCGGAAATGGCTTTTCCTATTCCAGCTATCCCACAATTAGATGCTGAAGCATACATCTTAATTGATGCCAAATCTGGCGAAATTTTAGCGCAATATAATGCTGAACAACAACGTGATCCAGCAAGTTTAACAAAAATGATGACAAGTTATGTTGTTGGTCAAGCATTAGCATCAGGCCGTATTAAAAATGATGATATGGTACTGGTGAGTAAAGATGCCTGGGCAACAGGCAACCCAGTATTAAAAGGCTCGTCATTAATGTTTTTAGAAGTAGGTAAAACTGTTTCAGTGTCTGATTTAAATAAAGGTATCATTATTCAATCGGGTAATGATGCATGTATTGCCATGGCCGAACATGTTGCTGGTAGCCAAGGTGCATTTGTTAATTTGATGAATGAATATGCGAAAAAAATTGGATTACAACACACTCATTTTGAAACCGTACACGGGCTTGATGCACCAGGTCAGTATACCACCGCTAAAGATATGGCATTATTAGGTCAAGCGTTAGTCCGTGACTTACCAAAAGAATATGCGATTTATAAAGAAAAAGAATTTACCTACAATCTTTCTAAACCACAAATGAACCGTAATGGATTACTTTGGGATACTACATTAAATGTAGATGGCATCAAAACCGGACATACTAATGCAGCTGGTTATAACCTTGTTGCATCAGCGGTTGATGGTAATACTCGTTTAATTTCAGCCGTGCTTGGTGGTCGAACATTTAAAGGCCGTGAAGAAGAGAGTAAAAAATTACTTACTTGGGGATTCCGATTTTTTGAAACGGCAAATCCTGTTAAACCAAATGATCCATTAGCTATTGAGTCAATTTGGTATGGTGATGAAAATAAAGTTAAGTTAGGTGCAATTAATGGTGCATATATCACAGTACCAAAAGGTCGCTCAGCAGATGTTAAAGTACAATACACCATTGATGATTATATTTATGCACCAATTACCAAAGGAACTGCAGTGGGTAAAATCCAATTTTTATTGGATGATAAAGTTATCAATGAACTACCTTTAGTAGCACTTGAAAATGTTGAAGAAACAGGATTCTTCGGCGGAATTTGGGATTGGATAGGCTTACAATTCCATAAATTATTTAATTAACTTTTTCTTAATAACCGCTGTGTAACTTTAGTTTACGCAGCGGTTTTTTTATTGGCTATAAGCAAATTTTAAACCTATGAAGCGTCAATTAAGGTTAATTTAGGCGTTAAAAAACCCCATTCCTCAACTTTTTTATTAAAAATTATAGATAGCCATTAAGAATTATTTTGCTAAGAAGAAGTATCACCAAGATAGAGTAAAATTTGTGAAATAGATGAAAATATCTGCTCTAAAATAAATTCAATAAACGAAGGTAAAGACGAGATTAAGTAACTTAACATTATTAACCCACAGAACAATGTAAGTGGATAGCCGACTACGAAAATAGAGAGTTGTGGAGTGATTCTGTTTAACAAGCCTAACGATAGATTAATAATAAGCAATAGTGTCATTAATGGTAATGCCAACATAATACCATTAGTAAACAGTAAACCACTTATCTCAATTAATTCTAAATAGCCATTTTGTCTTAAAGGAGAAAGACCTATAGGGATAATATTAAAACTGTTAGCTAAACCATAAAGTAACCATAAATGGCCATCTAAACTGAGAAATATTAATAATGCGATAATATTTATTAAACGCGATAACACCGAAGTAGACGGTCCACCAATAGGATCATAAAAAGTAGCCATACCTAATCCCATTTGCATACCAATTAACTCGCCAGAAAATCTAACAGCCATAAATGTAAGTTGTATGGTAAAACCAATTATGATACCAATCATTATTTGTTGAGCAATAATCCAAATGCCCATTAACGAATAGATAGTAAGATTATTGTCTAACTGAGGTAAAGGTAAAACTATGACTATTAGTATGGCTAAACCTATTTTTATGCGGCTAGGGACCTCTTTTTCGCCGGTAATAGGTGCGACCATAATTAGAGCAAAAATACGAACAAAAGGAAGGAAACTTGATCGAACCCAAGCAAAAAAATCAATATTAAACAGTTCTTGAATAGCTAAATCCATTAAAGTTAACTAGTTAAGTTTGGAATAGAGGTAATGACAAAACGTATATAGTCGGTCATTGTTGTAAGCATAGATGGACCTAAAATAATTAATACCACAATAACAGCTAAAATTTTCGGAATAAAAGATAAGGTCATCTCATTAATCTGTGTTGCTGCTTGTAGCAAACTGATAATTAATCCGGTCACTAATGCTGCTAATAATAAAGGGCCAGCAAGTGATGCCGCCACTTTGATGGCTTGCATCGCGAAATGACTAATATATTCTGACTCCATATAATTCCTTAACTTTTCAAGTTAACTAAAAAAGCTTTGCGCTAATGAGCCTAACAATAAATGCCATCCATCAGCCATTACAAATAACATAATTTTAAATGGAAGTGATACTGTTGCTGGGGGTACCATCATCATCCCTAATGCCATTAAAGTACTAGCGACAACTAAATCAATGACTAAAAAAGGAATAAACAGCGTAAAACCAATTTGAAAAGCCGTTTTTAGTTCACTAACTACAAACGCAGGGACTAAAACTCGCAAAGGGATCTCTTCTCGAGTTTGAATATCATCAGTATGTGACATATTTACAAATAATGCCAAATCGCTTTCTCGAGTTTGAGTTAACATAAATTCACGAAGCGGTTTAGTTGCATTATCTAAACCCTCTTGCATAGTAATTTTTTCTTGCGAATAAGGAACATAAGCATCTTGATATATTTTATCAATTGTAGGTGACATAATGAAAAACGTCATAAATAATGCAATGCCTAATATGACTTGGTTCGGTGGTGCAGATTGAGTGCCAAGTGCGCTGCGCAATAAGCCTAATACTATAATGATCCGAGTAAAGCTCGTCATTAATAATAAAATAATAGGGATAAAAGTTAGTAGAGTTAAAAAAACTAAAGTTTCAACAGGTAACGACCAACTTTGACCATCTTCAAGAGGTGTTTGAGTAACAACCGTCAACGGTGATAATGCGGCAAAACTATATTGGCCAACAAACAAGAGGCCTAGTAATATAATGAGTTTTAACCGCAGCATGATGAATTACTCCTTCTTGTTGGTATTTAACACAGACTGCAACAGCTGCTTAAAAAGATTATTTTTTGATATTTGTTCAACATCAACTCGATCATTTAATAACATTTCCGTTTTTTGTTCACTTATAGTATGTAGTAACGTCATTTGTTGGGCGGTAACGCCAACTACCAATAATTGGTTATCTACATGAACTAGTAAAATACGTTCTTTGGCACTTATGTTATATATTGCTTTAATTTCAATAAATTGTTTGCTAGATTTTTTCCAACCTATCCGTTTTATTATCCATCCTAAACATAAAATAATAGCAATTACACTAAAAAATGCCATACCAAGTTGGCTATATATACTAGATGTTGAGTTAGACGAGAATGTCTGTACACTGTCGGTGATAGTTGGAACGGTCATTATTGTCTCATTAATTACAGTTGACGACTTAATCTACGTACACGTTCTGAAGGGGTAATAATATCGGTAATTCTTACGCCATAATTATCACCAACAACAACGATTTCACCTTGTGCAATTAAGTAACCATTAATGAGAATATCTAATGGCTCACCAGCTAAACCATCTAAGGAAATAACTGATCCTTGAGTTAAATTTAAGAGATCTTTAATGGCCATTTTGGTTCGACCAAGTTCAACGCTTAAATTAACTGGAATATCCAAAATAAGATTAATATCTTGTTTTTTTACATCAGTTGATTCTGGTGATAAGGTTTCGAAAATAACCTCTTTAGTCAAAGATTCATCATCAACGACTACATCGTTTGGTTGGCTATCGTCATTATTATTTAGGCTATCACTCATTGATTGAACTCCCCTTCATTCAATTGTTCTAATACAGGACTACTTATTTGTTCTACTTGAATTGCATATTGTTTATTCATACTACCGTAACGTCCTTTTAACACCGGTACACCACCAATGGTAACATCAATGCTGGTGGGTTTTTCGATATCCAAAATATCGTTTACTTTTAATGCTAATAATTTGGCAACTGTAGTTTGAATGTCAGCAAAATTAGCGACTAATTCGACGGTTGATTGTTTAATACCACTAGTAAGTGAACTAATCCAGACATTATCATCTTTATAAGATTGAGCTTCGATAGGTGGTTTAATTAATAGCTCTTTGATTGGTTCAACCATTGTATAAGGAATGCAAATAGAAAAATTTGCTTTTAAGTTACCAACTTCAACCGTAAATGATGAAACTAAAACAACATCATCAGGTGAACTAGTAATATTAGTAAATTTGCTCTCTACTTCAGAACGAACGTATTCGGTTTCAATACTGTAAACATCATTCCAAGAATTTTGATACGCGTGTAAGGCAATATTTAATACACGTCTAATAATTTCTTGTTCGGTATGGGTAAATTCTCGGCCTTCAGATCCAACATTGATAGTATGACCATCGCCGCCAAAAAGAGTATCAACAACAATAAATATTAGTTCGGGTGAAAATGAAAATAAACAACTACCTCGTAGAGGGTTAAGATGGACTAAATTTAAATGGTTGTTTATCGAAGTTTGAGAAAACTCTTTAAACGTTTTAGGTTCAATGACAGATGTAATAATATCAGTATTATGGCGTAGTAAGTTAAATAACCCAATTCTAAATTGACGCGCAAAGCGTTCGTTAATAATCTCTAAAGCGGTTAATCGTTCAGGAATAAAGCTATGTTTAACTGATATATCATAAGGTTTAACTTCTGTTCGTTTATTTAACGGTGGTTGATAACTTTGTTCTGCTTCCTCTGTATTATTAGTAGATTTAGTATCTATCTCAATATCCGTATCTATGACTGAAGCATCTAGTGGATCCTTAACTAGAGGATCACTTGTATCGGTATTAGATTGAAGCTTATCTGACATAATAATTACCTTACAATGAAATCGGTGAATAACACTTCATCAATTTTTATTGAATGTTTTGCATCGTATTGACGAGATAATGCTGCTTTTATTTGTTCTTTTAATTCAAGCTTGCCGGACTCTGTCTTTAAATTATTAATATACTGTTTTGATGTTAACAACAATATATCACTTCTTATTTCTGGCAGATATTCTAACAATATGCTTTTTTGTTCTTCGTCTGCAATTCGTAATACCATACCAATATATAGAACTTTATTTGCCTCTAAATTATTTTCAGAAGGTGGTAGTGAAAGGGTAAATGGTTTTAATGTTAAAAAGACTGGAGCTAACACTTCCGGCTCCTCTTTTTTTATCTCTGCTGTCTTGTTAGGTTGCTTGTTAAACCATAAATAAGCAGCGAAACCGATTGCTAATAATGCAATTAGAATAAGTATTAAATTTAAAATACTTATTTTTTTTTTGTTAGTTGGCATATTTATTATCGTCTCAGTGAAATTAAATGAAATGGCTATAGCTGTCTGAATAGCCAAAAAACGTAAAAATGATAAATCATCGTTTAAGAATTAATTCAATGAATAGGCAATAAAAACAGTACTTATTCAATCTTTTTAATTCTCAATTATTAACCCTTCGCATCATTGTCATAACTATTATTTAGGCAAAAATACTTAATCCTGATTGAATAACATCTGTATTATGGCTAGATTCTTGTTTAGCTTGTTTTTCGTCATCTAAAAATAATTCAGGTTCAAATTGTTGTTTTTGCCTATAAGATGTCGACTGTTTGGAATCATCCATCATTGAAGAATCACTAATATTTGTTTGTTGTAATGTAATGCCCTGTTCTTCAAGTGAAGTTCTTAATTGTGGCAAAGCTAATTCTAAAACGCTTTTAACCACATTATGAGCAACGGTCATATGAAGATCCATTTTCTCATCTATCATTGCTAACTTAATATGTAATGAGCCTAATTCTTCCGGGTGTAATTTTATTTCCGCATTTTGAATACCCTGCCGAGTAATTAAACTAATTTGTTCATTTAATGACGCTTGCCATTTAGCAATATCCATTGGCATTGGTAAAGTCATATTTAATTGAGCAACAGCTACTGATGGTGAAGAGGGCGATGGAACCTGGCTGTTTACTACAGTTGTTAATAACGTCGATTCTTGATTAGAATTAGTAATATTACTATCAGATTGATTATCATTGATAGATTGTTCTAAAACTGTATTAACAACACTTGTCTCGATATTTTTAGGGGTTGTTAATAACGTCGATTCTTGATGAGAATTAGTAATATTACTATCAGAATGATTATCAGTGATAGACTGTTCTAAAACAGTATTAACAACACTTGTCTCGATATTTTTAGGATGACTTTCTTGCGAAATTTGTTCAGTTTTTACCGTTTCAAATAAGTTTGTACTTTTGGTCGTTTGATGTTGAATATTTTTAGTCGGTAGCAAATTATTGTCGTTATGTTCATTTGTTTTGGTGATTAATTGTTCACTATTGTTAATTGAGGTAAGAATTTCTGAGGCTTTGTTATCAAGAGCAATATCGCGATCAATATCAATAAGTTGCTTATCCACCTCAGATGGATTGACCTCTAATAGTCTATCAATTTTTTTTAGATTAGTTTCCAATAGAGGTTTGTTATTATCTATTTGCTCAGTTTGCTCAGTTAATTGCTCCTTTGCTATCAACAACGTGGATGGTTGTTCAAGTTGTGAATTTAACAATGGTGGAACAAACAACGTAATTAATGCATCACTATCGTTTTTATCTTCTTTATTGGATTTTTCCTCTTTAAACGTTGGGAGTAAGTCAGCTACATCTTCATTATCGTGCTTGTCTAATTGTGGTTTTTCATTGTCATTGAATTGTAATAACTGTTGAAAAAAGTCACTCTCAATAACCGATAAATTATTATCGTTTAATTCTAATAGTTGAGATGATATCAATGGAGTAATGCTAAACTGATTAATATTCATTCTGTATTTTCCTTGCAAATTGCTGCTGAGCAAACTCGTCCGTTAGTTTTTGTTGTAAACGATTTTGCTGTACTAAATGCGCTTTATGTTGTTTATCTAGCAAAGTAGTATAAGTATTGAGACTTTTTTGTGATTGATTAAGCTCATTAGTAAGTTGTTTTTGTTTTATATCCAAAGTTAATAATAACTTTTTCTGTTGTACTATACCTTGCTCTATGGCGTTAATGAAGGCATTAAAATTACTAAGTTCAGATCCTTTAATGCCATTTGTTAATGCATTATTTAGGCGTTGCTGGTATTCGTTATAATAATTATTTAAAACATCTAGTTGTGATTGCGTATTAAGCTTATTATCATGCATACGTTTTAATTTAATCAAATTGTCATCGACTGATTTTTCAGCTAGCTTTTTTAATGTTAAAAAGGCTAATTTACCATTATATTGATTAACCATTATTCTTTCCTAACATCTCCGTTTTGATCAACAATATTAACTAATTGTTGATAAGCATCTTGATAACTACAATGCTCATTAATTCCTTGTTGTAAAAATTGCTGCATAGCAGGAAAAAGTAATATCGCTTTATCTAATAAAGGATCGGTTCCTGCTACATAAGCACCAACATTAATCAAGTCACGATTTCGCTGGAAACTTGAAAATAATTGTTTAAATAATCGTGATTTTTTTTCATCCTCAGGTTTAGTTAAATCTGTCATTACACGACTTATTGATGCTTCAATATCAATAGCGGGATAATGACCCGATTCAGCAAGAGAACGGGATAAAACAATATGACCGTCAAGAATCGCTCTTGCCGAATCAGCAATAGGATCTTGTTGATCATCACCTTCGGTTAGTACGGTATAAAAAGCGGTAATTGCTCCTTTACCTGTTGCGTCATTACCTGCTCGTTCAACTAATGCGGGTAATTTTGCAAATACTGAGGGTGGATATCCTTTAGTGGCTGGCGGTTCACCAATTGCTAAAGCTATTTCACGTTGTGCCATGGCGTATCGCGTTAATGAATCCATGATAAGTAACACATTAAATCCTTGGTCGCGAAAATTTTCGGCGATCTTAGTTGCGTATGCCGCGCCTTGCAGACGCAATAATGGCGATACATCCGCTGGTGCGGCAACGACAACCGAACGAGCTAGGCCTTGTTCACCTAGAATATTTTCGATAAAATCCTTTACTTCCCGCCCTCGTTCACCGATTAAACCAACCACGATAATATCGGCTTTGGTATATCGAGCCATCATACCTAATAACACACTTTTACCGACTCCAGAGCCGGCAAAAAGCCCCATTCGTTGACCTTGACCAACAGTTAATAAGGCATTAATGGCTCGAATACCAACATCTAAAACTTGATGAATTGGAGTACGAGCTAGAGGGTTTAATGATTTATTGATTAATCCCTCAAATTCAATATGTTCCGGTAATGGTTTACCATCAAGAGGTTTGCCCATTGCATCGACAACTCGACCTAATAAACCAATGCCAATGGGTAGAACTTTATGGCTAAAATGGGTTAAATCATACTGTGATGTATACACTCTAGCATCTAATAATATGCCATCAGTGGATTCAAATGGCATTAGATATAAGGTTTTTCCATTAAAACCGATAACCTCACACTCAACGGCTTGGATTTTACCTTCTAATTGCCGTTCAACAAAACAATTAGAACCTAAAGGCAGTTTTAAACCGACGGCTTCTAAAACTAGTCCAGATGCTTTAACCAATCGACCATATTGACGAATTAATGATACTGGTTGTAATTTTTGAATCGCATTATCTATTTTAGTTGACCACTGCCTACAAAATTCCACCTTAACTCTCATCTCCATGCACACTATCTGAAATAATTTGCCAGTGATTATTGACACTTGCATCGATCTCATTAGTTTGAGTAAATATTTTGCAACCACCCAATTCAATACTTGCATCGGCGATAAACTGCCACTCATTTCGCTCAATTTCATCATTCAGCAGTGGTTCAAGCCATACAAAGTCATTTGGATTTAATCGAATCGTCATTGGCGGATCGACGATTAGCGTTTGTTCAATAACTGCTTTAATGGTATGCATCAATTGTTTTTGTTTTACATTCGGTAGTGAACCAACCGTCTTTTCGGCAGCAAGTAAAGCTAAATCGAACAATTTTGGAGTAACAGTTTCATTAATTTGATTAACTGATTGCATAAAGCTATTTGCTAGCTTTTTGATTGAATTTGCACTATTTAACTTTTCTTCATTTAATTGTTGTTCTATTTTTTCAAGACCTTCTTGCTTGCCTATTGCTAATCCTTCCTCATAACCTGCTTGTTTACCAATATTAAAACCTTCTTCTTTACCCTGATTAAATCCTTCCTGGTAGGCTTGTTCTCTTGCTTGTTGTTTAATATTTTCGAGTTCTAAAGCAATTTTAGGATCGTCAGTATTAATACTAATCTTATCTTCTTCTTGCTCGGATTGCTGCTTATTTTCCTGCAAGTCTTCCAACTCAGATTGACTTGCTAATGGTGATAATTCCATCCGCGCCAATTCTTGAAAATGTAATGGTTTCCAACCCAATGTATGGGGTTGATTACACATATTCATCATCACCACCATTTATGATTATCTCACCTGCCTCGGCTAAACGTCGTGCAATAACCACAATTTTCTTTTGTTCGGTTTCGACTTGCGACATGCGCACTGGTGGTCTATTTTGTAAATCTTCACGCATTATTGAAGCAGCACGTTGTGACATATTGGACAAGAGTTTCTCGCGTAATTCTTCTGACGCACCTTTCATCGCAATGATCAAGGTTTCATTATCTATCTCTTTAAGAAGACGTTGAATACTTCTGTCATCCACTTCAATAAGTGTTTCAAATAAGAACATTTCATCAATGATTTTTTGTGCCAGATCGTTGTCATAATCTCGTAACGCATTGATAACAAGCTCTTCTTGTTGTGATTTCATTAAATTAATGATTTCTGCAGCGGTACGAACACCACCCATATTATTAAGTTTAATATTTTGTCCATGCAATAAAGTTGATAACGACGTCGATAGGACGTCTAACGCGGAAGGCTCTATTCCTTTGAAAGTAGCAATACGCAGTGTAACATCATTACGTAAATCGTCATCAAATAGATTTAAAATTTCGGCGGCTAAATCACGATTTAAATGAATTAATATGGTGGCAATAATTTGTGGATGCTCTTTTTTGATTAAATCAACTGCTCGAGCCGCATCGACAAAGTTAAGCATTTTTAAACCATCAGTTGTATCTTCTTCATAGGTATCTAATAGTTCATCAAGCAGGCGAGTGGCTCTATCACTACCTATAGACTTTTCTAGAACGGATCGCAAATAACTATTAGTATCGGTGTTTAATACTGCACAATGATCAAGCGTTGTTCTACATTCACCAAGAACATTTCTAAGATCCTCTTGCGTTAACTGAGGTAACCCTACCATGGCGCTACTAATTTGTTGAACTTCTCTACTATTTAATAATTGCATAACTTGCGCTGCGAGCTCTTCGCCCAAGACCATTATAATTGTTGCTGCTTTTTGTGCGTCGGTAAAATTCATTTTTTCTTATCCTTTTTACTCATCCAACCACGAATAATAAGTGCCATTACGCGAGGATCTTTTCCAACAATTTCACGGATACGTTGCTGTTGTTGTACATTATCTTCAGTGGTTAAGACAATCTCAGATGGCTTACTATCAGGTTCTTTTTTATCAAAAATCTTCAAATATTCAGCTTTTAATCTAATCCACAATGGACGTAGTACTTTGCGCCATGCATACCATGCTACTAAAATGTAAATTAAATATTTAAGACCTGTTTTTACCATATCGTATAATTCATGTTTTTCCCAAAATAGTATTTTGTCACTTCCTTCATCTAAAATTTGATCGGTAAATTTCAAATTAGCTACGGTTAAAGAATCACCTCGTGCATCTGAAAATCCCATAGCTTGGCGCGCAAGTGCTTCAATATTAGCAAGTTCTTCTTGATCGAGTTTTACCCATTTTTCAGTTGCGTTATTATCTTTATCCTCATTATTTGAACTTTCTTCATTTGAAGATTGTGTTTCATTGGTTGAGACAAATTTATAATTAACTAAAATCGCCACCGATAAGCGCTTGATGCGTCCCTCTGGAATCTTGCTATGAATTACCTGACGATTAACTTCATAATTTAATGTACTATTCGATTGCAAATGATACATTTTTTGCTGTTCGTCTTTATCGTTATCTTTTGGTTCATTTTCACCATCAATTGGTGCACTAGGGGTTGGAACAGGTTGATTCGTTAAAGCACCTGGTACACCACTACTAGTATCGCTTGATGTTAATTGACGATTATCAACTTCTTGTTTGCTACGAATCGTTTGATTGGCAACATCACTATTAGGATCATAGATTTCCGCTGTTGATTCTTGTCGACTAAAGTCAATGTCTGCATTAACTTGCACTTTAACATTTTGCTTACCTAATATAGGTATGATAATCCTTTCGACGCGTTCACGCGTTGAATTTTCTATTCGTTCACCATACTCCAATTGGGCAATATTAATGCTATTGTCACGGAATTGCTCACCAGTCAGTAAATTACCTTTTTGATCAATAATCGTTACTTTATCTGCTTGTAATTCCGGTACACTGCTTGAAATTAAGTGAATAATAGCGTCAATTTGACCTTGAGATAAACTACGACCAGGTAATAACGTTAATGCGACAGATGCAGAAGGGAATTTTCTTTCTCTAACAAATAAAGAAGGTTTAGGCATGGCTAAATGCACTCGGGCTTCATCAACACTGCTAATAATCGAAATGGTCCTCGATAATTCGCCTTCTAAAGCTCGTTGATAGTTAATTTGTTCATTGAATTGACTCATACCGAAACTTTCTTTGTCGAGCAACTCAAAACCAATAGATCCGCCTTTTGGTAAACCCTGTTGGGCCATTTTCAAGCGAGTATCATAAATTTTGTCATCCGGAATCAAGATGGTCGTGCCAGCGGAAGAAAATTTATAAGGGATGTTCATCTTTTCAAGTTGGCTGATGATTTCACCACCATCTTTATCATTTAAATTACTATATAGTACGCCGTAATTATCATTTTTAATCCATAAATAGATAATACTACTAATAGCAATTATAATTACTCCTAAAATAAGGAGCAGCATTTTACGATTTTGTTTTAATTGATTGATAAAAGGTAACTTATCTAATACTGATTCGCCTTTGTTGTTACCCGCAGTTTGGCTATCCATATATATCCTAATTCTAAACAGGCTAGATTAATTCTATAGTCTATTATCTGTCCATTTAAAAAAATCAATAGCTAAAAAAGCACACCCTTTACCCTTTAGTTATCGCTTTTAGATAATTATCTTTATGATAATTTAATTTTCAATTTAATTAAAAAGATGAAAATAGGCCTTTATTATTATGGACAGCATTAATGCCTTTAGTAGCGCAACATTAGCTAAATTAGACTTTCCAGAACAGCAGTTGAATAATCAACCAATAAACAAAGAACCGAGTTTTATAGCCGAATTTAAAATGGCATTAGATAAAATCAACCAAGTTCAATTACAGGCTAGCAAACAGGCTCAAGCCTTCGAGATGGGTGAACCTAACATCTCGTTGAATGAAGTGATGGTGAATATGCAAAAGTCATCTATTTCATTACAATTTGGTATTCAATTTCGTAATAAATTAGTGGCTGCGTATCAAGAAATCATGAATATGAATATTTAAACAGCTTTTAAAGTTAACTTATCAATTAACTATTTTAGTTAAAAAGCACAGTATTTTAGGGATTAATTTACAGCAGATTAGCTTAATTGGTCCCTACAACTTAGCAGTATAATTAATTGTCGTTTAGATTTTAGATAGCAAAGAAAGCTAAATGACATTTAATTCTCTATTCAAATTAAATTCGCGATTTCATGATAGCTGGCAATTTTAGTTTGATAATCCACCTGTTCGCCAATGACTTTGCTCAGTTCAACATGCCGAGTACGAATCAATTGTTGTAATTGTTGCTGATAAGTAAGGATATTATTGATATACATTTGAATGGTATCATGTTGTGGCAATGATATATCATCAATATCAGTAGTTATATCATCAGTTAATCGAATATCTTCAGCTAATTGATGATATTTAACTTGCCAACTGATTAATGACTCCCAATTTCCTTGTTGAGCATCAACTAACATTTGTTTAACAACCTCATCAAGTTGTGCATATTGCCCTAACAACGAAGACGTTTTCAAAGTTGAAACTCCCCCATCATTCTGCTATTTCACGCCATGCTTGGGCAATATTATCAAGTAAATCAAAACAAGTTTGCAGTTTTTTGCTATCATTATGCAAGTTAGCCAAAACAAGTTGCTGGCTAATATATTGATAAAGTTGATCCAGATTTTCGGCAATTTCACCGCCTTGATTTAAATCAAGGCTGCTTTTAAGTCCATTATCAATGATATTAATAGCTTTCGAAATCGCTTTACCTTTATCAGGAATATTACCTTTTTGCATATGTAAATCAGCTAAACGAATAGCATTAAGCGCCCCATCGAATAATAACACAATTAATTGATGAGGCGATGCTTGACTAACACTAGTTTCTAAATTCACTTGCTTATAAGCGTTAGAACCTACTTTATACATAACTGTCCCTTATTTCTTCTTTAAATTTGCCATCATTTCAAATTGGGTAGTTAGGTAAGTGCTTGTGCTATTTAATTCATTGACTAATATATCCAGTCTAGTAAATTGTGCTCGATAACGATCAATGGTTTGTTCAATAGAGTCGCTAATTTGATCATAACGCTTATCTAATGATCTTAACGTTGTATTTAAACCTTTTGTTGCGGTATCAATTGCACCGTTACTATCAATAAAGCTACTTACTTTAGCAAATACTTCGTTAGCAATACCGGTCGTTTCACCATCCCCAGTAAACAAGACTGCGACAGCTTCATTGTTTTCGCTAAGCGCTTTTTTCAGCTCATTTTCATTAATCGTTAACGTACCTTCTTTACTCATATTAATGCCGATTTGTGATAGTACGGAAAATTCTCCTGATTGACCTTTAGCAAAAATAGAACGAATGCTCTGATCGACATTACGCAGTGTCGAATTACCAATTAGTGGGCCATTACTATTATTTGAGCTACTAGAACTACTATCACTGGCCGTGTATTTGGTTAATTCCGATATTGTTGATTGTAATTGATTAAATGCATCGACCCATTCTTTAAGTGCTTCTTGAGTTTTTTCATTATCAGCACCGATGGTTAAATTCTGTGTCGTAGTCGTAACGGCTTTTAGAGTAATATCTACACCCGGAATAATATCCTTAACTGTGTTCGATGCATTTTCGATGGCAATACCATTAAAGGTAAATTTCGCGCTTTGTGCTCTGGTTACCTCATGCATTGGCGATGATGCGTTATTAATATTAAAGCCAATGGACGAATTTAACGCATCATCATCGGATGAAATCGACGTAATGGTTTGTTGTTCACCCGTTTCCTTTGAAGTAATAACTAATTGATAGCTGTCTGCTCCAGAACGGACAATAGTCGCATTTACGGTTGAATCGCTGATTGAGCCATCTGGATTAGTGATTTTAGCTTGATTTATTGCATTAGCGATAGATTCCAACGATGTCTCGTTTTGTGACAAAGTGACATCTAACTTTTGCCCATTAGCTTGTTCAATCGAAAGCGTGCGAGTTGCGTTGCTATTACCTAATGCGGTTGTTTTGTTAAAATTGTTAGTTGCAACGCTATGAGCGGTAGCTAGTTGCTCAACATTAATAGTGTAATTCCCCAATTGAGCATTACTACTTACCTTTGTGGTAAAATAGTTGTCATTCCCTACTACCGTGCGCGGTTGGAAGATCTCTTTTTTTTGGAGCTTTGCTGTTGCACTATTAAACGTCGATAACGCGCTCTTTAATTTACCAAAACCACTTATTTTGTCATTTACGGCTTTTTGTTGCGCTTTGATTGGCGTAAGACGATTTCTTTCAACTGCTTCTAAATTATCTAATACTTCATTCAAATCAATACCGGAACCAATTCCTAATATACTCATTCCCATGATAGTTATCCTAATATAAATTAATCCATCTATCGTATTATCGACCAATTTAATAAAAAGTTTAAGTATTTTTAATTTAATCTCTGTTTATAAATAATTGGGGTTTGGCAATGAGAATTTCGTCATCTATTTTATCTATTAAAAAGTAAGTTAGTTTAAAAAGTAGGTTAATTATCCTGTGATAAATGATGTAGTCAATAAATCGTCGTATTAATCGTTTGAGCTATGATAATGGCAGTAACGATATAACCAAGCTACAGAATCATTCATATTAAATAGATGAGGGATTATTGAAAATAAAGCGCTTTTATTAGCACAATCAAAGTGATCGTTAACAAAATTAATAAAATTCTTGAGCCGGTTAATCATTATTATTTTGCTTATATAATCTGTTTTTATGCGTTCAACCATAAAGGCTATCATCTTTACAAGCATCAGCCATTATTGACTTGTTTTATGCAAATCCACCACAAGGCCTTACTTATTTTAATAATAATAGCTGCCTTTTGCCTAGTTTATAATCAACAATATCACTAATATTGATTTATGAGGAAATATCTCTTAATTAAATAGGAGCAAAATCAAGCTCCCTTGTCGCCATTTAAAATAAGGCTACCAACCGCTCGATTCAGCGATATATCAATAACTATAAATATGGATTATGGCCTTTAATCATTTTGATCAAACAGTTTAGCTACTTGGTTTAATTTAACGACATAAAATAAAAATTCAAAAAAAATTAAAGTTTCGGTTTTTACTTCCGATAATTAGACCATCAGCAACAATATTGAATATATCTTCAATATCAGGCTGATGTTGCTAATAATATAAAGAAGGAGATAAAAATGGCACAAGTTATTAATACTAATACTATGTCTTTAGTGACACGAAACAATCTTAATAAATCACAAGGTGTTCTTGGTACAGCAATTGAGCGTTTATCATCAGGTTTGCGTATTAACAGCGCAAAAGATGATGCCGCTGGTCAAGCAATTGCAAATCGTTTTTCATCACAAATTCGTGGTTTAAACCAAGCTGCACGTAATGCTAATGACGGAATTTCAATTGCTCAAACAGCAGAAGGTGCGTTAAGCGAAATCAATACTAACATCCAACGTATTCGTGAACTAACTGTTCAAGCACTGAACGATACAAACTCAATTAGTGATCGTACTTCAATCAAAAATGAAGTAGATGCACGTGTAGAAGAGGTTCAGCGTATAGTAGATCAGACCAAGTTTAATGGCGTTCAGGTATTTGAAAGAGATAGGGATGTTAACATCCAAGTTGGTGCAAATGACGATCAAATGATCTCGATTAAGTTAAGGGGAATAACTTTAGATGCTAGTGCGGACGATAGTGATATGAAGCTAGGTTTAAACGGCTTTGGTGATGCTATTAAAGGTATTGATACTAGTGCTAATACGGATTCGGGTCTACTAGATAAATTAGACAAAGCGCTAGGTAAGGTTGATAGTCTTCGTAGTAGCCTTGGTGCGATACAAAATCGTTTTGAGTCAACTGTTAATAATATTAACAACACTTCAAATAACTTAAGTGCAGCTCGTAGTCGTATTGAAGACGCGGATTATGCCGAAGAAGTATCTAATATGACTCGTGGCCAAATCTTGCAACAAGCAGGTAATTCAGTATTAGCACAGGCTAACCAAGTACCACAATCTGTTTTATCTTTATTACAATAAGTATATAAATTAGATTATTCGGTCACTCTAATTTTGTTCTTTAGCAATAATGGCGTTTTTAATGCCGTTATTGCTAATTATATTAATTACCTATTTTTTAGTTCCTTATTCTTGCCATTAATTTAGGTAATTATTGCAATAATATGCGCTAGCATTTTTTCAACATCGGGTCAGAAATGAGTGATAGCCTGTATAACGCTCAAGGTGTAGTAAGTCGAATTGATTGGCAACAGTATATCTATTTAGTTCGTAATGAAGCGCTTAAATTGGCGGTTCGTTTACCAACTACCGTTCAATTAGATGACTTGTTACAAGTTGGTTACATTGGTTTGTTAGACACCATAAAACGTTATGATGCTTCACAAGGTTATACGTTCACTACCTTTGCCATTCCTCGCATAAAAGGTGCAATGTTAGATGAGCTGCGTAGCCGAGATTGGTTACCAAGACAAACACGTAAAAAGATCAAAGATGTGACAAATGCTATTAACGAATTAGAACAAAATCTTGGCGTTCCCCCTAATGATCATCAGATTGCTGCGCATTTGCACTTATCACTTGATGAGTATCGTAAAGTGTTGCTAGATTCTAATTACGGTCAAATCTGCTCTTTCGATGAGATACAAACCAAATTAGGCGACAATGTGGACGCGTTGATCGACTCTGATACGGACAATAACCCATTTTCATCGCTTATTAACGATGAAACTCGCGATATTATTGTTCAACAAATTAGTAAATTACCAGAAAAAGAAAAAATGGTTTTAACCCTCTATTATCAAGAAGAGTTAAATCTAAAAGAGATTGGAAAAGTGATGGGCATCAGTGAGTCTCGAATTAGTCAATTACATAGCCAAGCAATTAAACGAATTCAAAGTAAAATTGATCTATAACTTAGAATAAAAGCAGTAACAAAAGCAGTAAATTATATATAAATAAATTGAAAATAAATAGAAATTATTTTTTAGTTGACCTTTAGCTTTTAAAAATGTAACTTTAATTAAAAAAGTAAGCATAATCTGGTTTTTATTAAATTTGCGTTTATTTATCAATCGCAAGCAAATTATGGATAGTGGTGGTTAAATTGGGAAATATACAAGATGATGATATGTTGAAGTGTATCCATCATTTAAATCTTTCAGCGCTTTTATTAAGCCAGCGAATGATTGAGAAAGATAAAGTGATGGCAATGTATCGATTGGGAATTGATGAAAAAACAGCTGATATCTTGAGTAATTTAAGTGCTTCTCAAATGTTAGTTTTGTCTGAAACAAATCAACTAACGTTTCAGTTTCGTTTTAAAAATTCGGCAATGATGGAAAAATTGACTGAAGAGTCTCGCGTAAGTGATATAAAACAGATGCATACAGGGATCCTTTTATCAAGTTTACTTTTAGATTCAATCAATAAGTAGGTAGTGATAAAAATGAGTAGCGAAAGCATCATTCAAACGTATAAAGAAGTTCAGTTAGCCATTCGATTAATTGAACTCGGTGCTAGAATTCAAATGTTGGAAAGTGAAACCAACCTAAGCCGGGGCAAGTTAATCAAATTATATAAAGAGATACAAGGATGTCCCCCCCCAAAAGGTCTACTGCCGTTTTCAACCACGTGGTTTATGACTTGGGAACCCAATATCCATTCAAGTATATTTTATAATGCCTACTATTATTTAGTTAAACATGGTACTAAATCTGGTGTTCAAGCCATTGTAAAAGCTTACCAACTTTATTTAGAGCAATGTTCTTTATCTAAAGATGAAGAACCAGTATTAGGGTTGACTCGCGCGTGGATTTTAGTCAAATTTGTTGAAAGCAAGGTTATGCAACAATCGTGCTGTAAGGTATGTAAAGGTCGATTTATTACCCATGCTTATCAACCATACAATAGCTTTGTTTGCAGCTTATGCCAACCGCCTTCAAGAGCAGAAAAAAATAATAAAACGCATAAAGATAGCCAAGCAAAATGCTTACAAGTTTTATCAATACCTAGTGCATTTAATTTAGTTACGGCAAATCAGTTAAAGGTTTAGTGATAGTAACAAAAAAGAACAATTTTAATTATATTTAGGGAGACAAAGGAAAGCCAATGTTAATAATTATAGGATATATTGTGGTTATCGCTTCTGCCTTATTGGGCTATGTATTAAGTGGAGGATTTCTAGCAGTACTTTTTCAGCCGTTAGAGTTTCTTATCATTGGTGGCACAGCTATTGGTGCTTTCATTGTAAGTAATGAAAAAAAAGCAATAAAATCAACACTTAAATCATTAGGTGGTTTATTTAAAACCTCAAAATATAACAAAACCCTTTATCTAACATTAATTAATTTAATGTTTACTCTTTTAACTAAAGTGCGCCAAAATGGTGGATTATCTATCGAAGAAGATATTGATAATCCTAAAGAAAGTGAATTATTCAAACGATACCCCCTCATTTTAGCCAATCCTCAAATCTGTGATTTTATTACTGACTATTTACGCTTGATCATTAGTGGCAATATGGAAGTGTACGAAATTGAGGCATTAATGGATGAAGAAATCGAAACTTGTACTCATGAACTGGAAAAGCCAGCTGATGCGGTTTCAAATGTTGGTGATGGGCTACCTGCTTTTGGGATCGTAGCGGCGGTTATGGGCGTGATTAATACGTTAGCGCAAGCAGATAGGCCAGCAAGTGAATTGGGTGAGCTTATTGCTCATGCTATGGTTGGGACATTTTTAGGAATTTTGCTGGCTTATGGTTTCGTTTCGCCACTGGCTGCTTTGTTGAGACAAAAAAATGCGGATAGAGTAAAAATTCTAGAATGTACTAAGGTCATTTTAGTGGCAAGTATGCATGGTTATGCACCACAAATTTGTATTGAATTTGGCCGAAAAACGATTTTTTCACATGAACGTCCTTCTTTCTTTGAATTAGAAAAATATATTCAAGAAGTGAAAGATAAAAATGCTAATGCAAAACAAAATAATGAATAATAAAAAATGAATGATAAGTCAGTAAGGATAATTGTTTCCAAAAAAAAATCAGGGCATGGAGGTGGTCATCATGGCGGTTCATGGAAGATTGCTTATGCTGATTTCATGACCGCAATGATGGCACTTTTTCTAGTTATGTGGTTGATTGCTAAATCAACACCACAAGAATTAAAGAGCATTGCTGAATATTTTAGAACACCTTTGATATTGGGTTTAAATGGTGGCAATAATTTGAGTGATAGTAACAGCGCTATACCTGGTGGTGGTGATGATGTTAGTAAAAGCGAGGGTGAAGAAAAAGACACGATAATAAATGAAATACAGATAAAATCTGATCCTAACGAAATTGAAAAAGCACAACTTAATGAGACTGCACGTAAAATTAAAGAGATGTTTGAGATTGATCCGAGACTCAAGAAATTTGCGGCTAATCTTATTATTGAACTTACCGAGATGGGTTTAAGAATTCAAATTTTAGCAACTGATGATAAACCAATGTTTGATGTAGGGAGCGCTAAAGTTCATCCAAATATGCAAGAAATCTTATATGCGTTAGCACCAATTATCAATTCATTACCCAATAAAATGACGTTATCTGGCCATACCGATGAGCGTCAGTATATAACAGGTGATCGCGGTTATAGTAATTGGGAATTGTCTGCTGATCGAGCAAATTCGTCAAGACGAGAGCTTATTGCCGGTGGATTAGATTCAAGCAAAATCATTCGAATTATTGGATTAGCTGATACTGTTGGTTTAAATAATCCTAATTACTCTGAAGATGCCAATCGACGTATTAGTATTTTAATCTTAAATAAAGTAGCCCAACAATATATTGAAAATGAAAATATGATGACGGGAACTGAATTTTTAAAACAATTACAATCAATTGAGTTAGAACCAGCAGAATCAGAACCAGTAGGGCCGATAAAACCAGTAGAAGAAGTGAAACCAGTAGAAGAAGTAAAACCAGTAGAAGAAGTAAAACCAGTAGAAGAAGTAAAATCAGTAGATGAAGTAAAACCAGCAGAAGAAGTAAAACCAGCAGAAGAAGTAAAATCAGTAGAAGAAGTAAAACCAGTAGAACCTGTGGGCCCTGAACAGCCAGCAGTACAGCCGGTAGAAACAATAGAGACAATAGAAACAATACAACAATCTACTGGGTCAGAATAATTTCAGCACAGATAAATTGATTGGAATAATTAAAACTAACAAAATTTAATTATTATTGAGAAAAACTAAAGTTTCATACTTTTTGGTCGATACATAAGAATAACTTTTTTATTTTATTATTATTGACTGAAATTATATTTAGGATTAGGAGCTTTTATGTCAAATTCATTGATGAATACGGGTATTAGTGGATTAAATGCAGCACAAAATATGCTTAATGTAATAAGCAATAATATAACGAATGCACATACGGCTGGTTATAATCGTCAGCAGCAAATTTTGAGTCAAGCAAATGGCACTAAATATAACTTTGGTTTTGTTGGTAACGGTGTATTAGTTTCATCTGTTAATCGAGTTTATAATAATTTTGTGGTTGGTCAACTACGCCAAGCACAATCACAAAATGGATCGATAAAGACTTATTATAATGAACTGTCGAAAGTCGATAATTTATTAGCAGAAGACGAGAGTAGTATTTCCTCACAATTAAGTAATCTGTTTGCCAGCTTAAATAAGCTTAGTTCGAATGCTGGTGATGCAGCGATAAAACAAAATGTTGTTAATGATCTTAGTGCTTTAGTTAGTCGATTCAATAAAACGGAATTAAATCTGAAAAATCAGATGGCTAATATCAATACTGAAATTGTTGACAATGTTAGTATGGTCAACTCTTATACAAAACAAATTGCTGAACTTAATCAAAAAATTTCAAGATTACAGGCTGTAAGTGGTGGTCAAGAACCTAATGCACTACTTGACGAGCGAGATCAATTAGTTAATGAATTAAGTGAAATCATTGGAATAACTGTTACTGAGCAAAATGGACAATATAATATTTCGCTCCCTAATGGTTTGACATTAGTGCAAGGGACGTCTACTAATCAACTATCTGTACAACCATCTACAGAAGATCAATTTTTAAATACCATTATTTACACACATCCATCTGGCGCAACTCAGGAATTGACAAGCCAGAATATTGCATCAGGTCGTTTAAATGGATTATTAACTTTTCGTGAAGGACCTCTTCTTGAGGCGCGCAATCAATTAGGTTTACTTGCTCTAAATTTAGCAGAGCGCTTTAATGAAGTCCATATGTCAGGAATTGATATTAACGGCGATGTAGGTGGACCATTATTTGATTACAATCATCCTAGTAGTATAGCTAATGCCAAAAATCGAGGTGATGCAACGGCTACAATTAATTATCAATCTGTGACAGACATGAAAGCGTCTGATTATAAAATTGAGTTTAATGGTAGCGATTGGGTGGTAACAAGATTGTCTGATAATCAAGAAATTACCCCACAGGTTATAGGTGGTAGTCTAGTTTTTGATGGGTTATCTATTGAAATAAACGGTTCCCCCGCCGCTGGTGACAGTATTTTACTTAAGCCTGTTGCTGATGTTGCTTCATCTTTACAATTATTAGTTAAAGATGTTAATAAATTAGCAACAGGTATCGATGATGCTGAAAATGGTAACGGTGATAATCGCAATGTCGCAAAATTGCTTGATATTCAAAATGAAAAATTGGTTAATGGTACAAAAACGTTAAGTAGTGCCTATACTGCATTAGTTAGTTATGTCGGCGGTGAAACACAAACAGCGAAAATTTCAGCACAGTCTAGTCAAAATATTACTCAAGAAATCAATGATCAAAATCAATCGATATCGGGTGTTAATATTGAAGAAGAATATATTTCTATGCAAGTTTATATGCAGTATTATCAAGCTAATGCAAAGATCATCGATGTTGCAACGACAATATTCGATACCATTTTAGGTTTAGCCAAATGATAAAAGGATTTTAATATGCGTCTTAGTACTAATTCAATGTATCAAAAAAATTTAAATAGTATTTTAAACACCAATACTAAATGGCAAAAATCAGGATTACAGTTGGCTACCGGTAAGAGAATACTATCGCCTTCTGATGATCCTATGGGTACAGCACAAGCATTAATATTAAAACAAACTCAATCAAGAAATAATCAGTTCCAGGCTGCACGTGAAAGTGTTGATATATCATTAGGTCGCCAAGATACTGTTCTTAAAGAAGCAAATACGGTTATGCAGTCGATTAAAGAGACATTAGTTTATGCGGGTAATGAGACGTTAAGCGATGGAGATAGACGAGATTTAGCCAATACCTTGCAAGGATTAAAAGATCAGTTAGTCTCTTTAGCTAATGCGCAAGATACTGATGGTAATTACCTTTTTGCTGGTAATAAAAATGATACGCCTCCGTTTGTTGTTGATCCGACCGGTAAGGTTAATTATGTTGGCGGTTCGACAACAATAAATGTTTTTATTGATGAAACACGTGAAGTGGCATTAAGTTTTACTGGTGATAAGGTTTTTTTGTCGGGTTATAATACAAATGCAGAAACGGATGTATTTGCTAGTATTGATTATGCAATTGAAGTACTAGCTCCTAGTAGTCCTATTACGACTGAACAATTTAGAGATGGTTTATCTAAAGCTAGTCAAGGTGTTGATAATTCGTTTGATAACATATCGACGGTTAGAGCGACTGGAGGCAATGTATTAAATGAGGTTGAACGACTAATTGCACACGGTAAAACACTGGACATCGAATATGAAACGCAAATTGGGCAAATCGAAGATGTTGATTGGTACGAGGCTATTTCAAATTATGTAATGTTACAGGCTAATTTGCAGGCTGCACAATATACTTTTATGAGTATGCAAAATATGTCATTGTTTCAAATGAAATAATTTATCATTTAAAAAATATAGGGGGGTTAATCCCCCTTTTTTGTTAATCAATTTCGTAATTTGTTCGATTATATTATTTATAGGCAATTTGCCTAAAACCTGATATTGTTTTTTGCGGTGTATTTTTAGCAATTTCTTCGATGCGACTTATAATTTGAATCAGTTTTTCACTATAATTAGGATCAGTTGCATATTGCGCGTCTTGTAATGCCTTAGCGGCTGTTCTTGCATCTGGTGCATTGATAACAGCACGATAGCGAGGACTTTTGGTTAGTAAATTAAGATAATCAGCTAATGCGTGTTGCTTACTGTTATAAACTCTAAATTGATCTTGAATTTTAACCATTCTGTTATTTAAAAATTCTTGAGTAGTCAACCGAGTAGCGTTGCCATTCCATGATGATGTGGCTTTTATACCAAAATAGTTATAACTTGGTTGATTGTCGGCTGTTTTTATCTGCTTTTTACCCCAACCAGATTCCAAAGCGGCTTGAGCGATGATAACTTCGTAAGGTATACCGGAAACTTTAGCGGCTTGTTTAGCTGGTTCAATCCATTCACTTATAAATTGCGTGATATCATCTTTATCAATGTTATTCAATAGTGCTTTTTGTGATAGTTCATTGATATTAGTTTTGGTTAGATTATTTGCTTTATGTTGTTGATAGAGCATTTGACCTAATGCTGCTGGTGATATACTTGATGAGTTATCACTAAATAATGATTCTGCCAATTTTATGTTTGTTTGACTATTATTTATTTGAGATTGCGCATTAATATTCATTGAAGAATGAGTCTGATTATTTAATTGCTTAGCAATAATATTGGCAAGCCCTAATCCTTTTCCAGCACTTTGTTGAGCAATTTGCTGATCAAACATTGAGGTAAATAATTGCATTGCAGATTGATTAAATAAACCGCCATTAGGAATGGTTTTGCGCATCGATTGCATCATCATATTGACAAATAGTGTTTCAAACTGGTCAGCAACTTGTTTGATGCTTTCAGTTGATCCACTAATTGCATTGCGCCTTAATTGGTTAATGCTTGAAAAATCATAAGCAAAGCGATTAATAGACTGGTTTATTAGATTTTTCATATCATGATTTCTGCTCTAGATAGTTTCCAATGCGGCATGTAGACAACCTGCAGTTTTTAATGCTTCAAGTATCGACATTAATTCTGTAGGATTTGCGCCTAACAAGTTAAGTGAATTGATAACTCGATTTAAATCAGTACCTTGAGCTAAATTATGTAGTGTGCCGCCATTTTGTTCAATACTAACTTCATTTTCTGGTACGACAACAGTGTTGCCACCCGCCAATGGTGTATCGGGTTGACTAACGTTTAATTTATTATTTACCACAACTGATAAATTACCATGGGCAACAGCACAATTGTCTAACTGAACCCTTTGGTTCATAACGACGACGCCTGTGCGAGTATTTATCACGACTTTCGCCGAAATTGGGGTGGCACTAATTTGTAAATTTTGAATTTTAGATAATAATTGAACTCTTGCTTGGCTATCTTTAGGCATGTTTAATTTAACGGTCATGCCATCTAAGGCGATAGCTGTATTTTTTTTGGTTTTGTTTATTGTGTCGGCTATTTTTGATGCTAAAGTAAAATCAAAGTGATTAAGGTGTAAGTCAATAGCGTTATTTTCATCTAAACGTACAGCTAATTCTCGTTCAATTGTCGCGCCATTAGGAATGGTAGCACCTGCCAATTGGTTTACTGCTACACTGCTACCTCCACTACTGGCTCCCATTCCACCAACAAAGAGATTTCCTTGTGCAATAGCATAGACTTGGTTGTCTGCACCTTTTAGTGGTGTCATAACTAACGTACCACCACGTAAGCTTTTGGCGTTACCTAATGAAGAGACAACTACATCAACTTGCTGTCCAATTCGTGCATAGGAAGGTAATTTTGCGGTTACCATTACTGCAGCAACATTTTTTAATTGCATGTTACTACCTGTCGGAACCGTGATACCTAATTGTGATAGCATATTCGTTATACTTTGAATAGTAAAAGGCGTTTGTGAGGTTTGATCCCCTGTACCATCAAGACCAACAACAATACCGTATCCAACTAATGCGTTTTCGCGAACACCTTGAATAGTAACTAAATCTCGTATTCGCTCTGCATAGCTATAAGGTACAACTATTATCATCAATAACACAATGAAAGTACGTAATTTATTAAGCATAATCAAACTCATTAAAATGGTGAAAGATTGAAAAATAAACGTTGTAACCACCCCATAGTTTGCGCTTCATCAATGTAACCATTACCTACATATTCAATACGCGCATCGGCAACTTGGGTTGATATAACAGTATTGTTACCGCTGATTGTTCTTGGGTTAACAACGCCTGAAAATCGAATAAATTCGGTTCCCTGATTTATTGCAATTTGTTTCTCCCCAATCACTTTTAAATTGCCATTAACCATAACGTCTTGGACGGTGACAGTGATGGTGCCACTAAATGTGTTTTTTGCATTAGCACCACCAGAACCTTTAAAATCATTACTGCCTGAGATATCAGTATCTACCTTGCCACGACCAACCAGTCCTTCTAAAAAATGGGGAACAGTTTTTACCCCCAAATTTACGTCACCATTACGGCCGGCATTGATTGATGAACTTTTGCTAGCACTAACATTTTCTTGTAATACAATAGTTAGTACGTCACCAATGTGACGCGGCCGACGATCTTCGAACATTGGTTGATAACCATAGCTACTTGGTTGTGTGGCTTGATAAATGGAGCCACTTGAATTAATAATTACTGGCATTTGTGGAACAATACTCGTTTGCCCTTCTACTAATGCTTTTTTAGGTAATTGACTACAACCAACTAACAACAACGTTATGAAAATATAAAGATATTTCATTATATCCATCACTCTGTTAGATTTATAATTGATTTAACCGTTGTAACATTTGGTCAGAGGTGGATATGGCTTTACTATTAATTTCGTAAGCACGCTGAACTTGAATCATGTTAACCAGCTCTTCTGCAACATTGACATTAGACGTTTCAATATAACCTTGATATAACAAACCGGCACCATTTAAACCTGGGGTGTTTTCAGTCGGTGCACCTGAACTTTCGGTTTCTAAATATAGATTTTCACCAATACTTTCTAGTCCCGTGTCATTGATAAATGTATGTAATGTCAATTGACCAACTTGCACTTGGGTTGATTGATTGGCTAAGGTAACATTGACGATGCCATCTCTTGCTACGGTCATTTTTATCGCATTTGATGGAATGTTAATTGTTGGTTGAATTTCATAACCCGCAGCCGTTACTAACTGACCATTTTGGTTAACTTGGAAAGCACCACTTCGAGTATAAGCTTGTGTTCCATCAGGCATCAGAACTTGGAAAAAACCTTGTCCGTTAATGGCAATGTCACTGCTATTGTCAGTTAATTCTAAGTTACCTTGGCTATGAATTCGTTCAGTAGCAACTGGTCTTACGCCGGTACCAATTTGTAATCCTGAAGGTAATGTTGTTTGTTCTGATGATTGAGCGCCAGGTTGACGAATGGTTTGGTATAATAAATCCTCAAAAACAGCGCGTTGGCGTTTAAATCCACCGGTACTTACGTTGGCTAAATTATTGGATATAATATCCATATTCATTTGTTGCGCAGTTAAACCGGTTTTTGCAATCCATAATGATTTAATCATTGCTAATTCCTTTTTTAATTAAGTTAACGATAATATTTGATTTGCTTTTTGAGCATTTTCATCAGCTGTACTAATTTGCTTCATCTGCATTTCAAATTGGCGAGAGTGACTAATTAAATTCACCATTGCAGTAACAGGATTAACATTACTGCCTTCTAATACCCCAGACATTATTTTTGCGTTAGGATTATCCGGTAATACAGCACCGCGATCATTAAGTGTATCTTGCGTTGCATGAAAAAAACCATCATCGCCACGTATAATTTCGTTACGTTCAAGGTGAACTTTTTTTATTTTTCCCACCTGCGCAATGGTTGTGCGTTTATCACCAGCACCTAAAGCGGAAAGTGTACCATCTGCACTGATGCTAACTTGAGATCGTTGCGGAACTGTTAATACGCCGTTATCACCAAGCAAAGGATAACCTTGGATATTAAGTGTACCGTCTTCATCAATTTCAATTGCACCATTTCGAGTATAGCCCTCACTACCATCGGCTAACTGTACAGCTAACCAATCATCTTGAGATAAGGCAACGTCTAAATCTCGCCCAGTGTAATTAAATGCACCCATTGTTGAGTCATAAGTAGGTGTTGTTGCCGTGACCATGGTTCTTGTTGGCATACTATTACCTACAATGGGAACGGCTTTCATTGCCATTAATTGAGCACGAAAGCCTACCGTTGATACATTTGCTAAGTTATGGCTGGTTATGGATTGTTGAATCAATGTTTGGCTTGCACCAGACATTGCAGTATAAATAACGCGATCCATAAGTATTCCTTAAATTATCTTAAATTCACTAATGTATTAAGTATTTGATCTTGAGTTTTAATTGTTTGGGAATTAGATTGATAATTACGCTGGGCAACAATCATGTTAACTAATTCTTGACTCATATCGACGTTGGATGATTCAACCGCACCACTCGTTAGTGATCCAAACGTTCCTGTATTGGCTGAACCTAATACCTCTGCACCAGAATTAAGTGTAGAACGCCAGTTATTGTTACCAGCTGATTCCAATCCATTCGCGTTGGCAAAATCAGCCATGACTATTTGACCTAACAACATGGTTTGTTGATTAGAATAAACGCCATGAATGGTGCCATCATCGTTAATAGTATAACCAACCAGATCACCTGGTGCATAACCATCAACGATAGGGGTTTTAATGCTACCGACTTCTTTACCCATATTTTGTTGAGTACTATTTGCTAATGATAATGTGAAGCTATTATTTGCTGAACCATTTAACCCATTAATATTAATTGTCATATTTGGCTCGCTAATTAATTTGCCTGATGAATCAAATTCCATTGCCCCTAATCGTTGTAGCGTAGCGCTAGGATCACTGCTATCAAGATAGTGAACATCCCATTGATTATCGGCTGTTTTAACGTAAAAAAGTTGAACATTACGCTGATTGCCTAAAGAATCATAAGTTGTGATAGTCGTTGAATAGTTGAATGTATCTGCATCGGTTGCATTAACAGGAGTTCTTGATGGTATAGTACTATTTGAATTTAAATTTGTTTGTAAAGATGCTTTACTCGTTGCTGTCGCATTTAGCATTTCTTGCGATATCTTTAATGGGCCTGGTGCGGTACCTTGTTGGATTTCCGGTGGATTGCCTGTTGCAAGATAGCCTGTTAACTGCAAACCATCAACAGATATAATATTACGTTCAGCATCTAATTGAAATTGGCCGTTACGGGTATAATAAACTTGTCCACTACTATCAACTAATCTGAAAAATCCATTGCCTGAAATCGCTACATCTAAACTATTATTGGTTGAGGTTGTTGTGCCATCATTAAAATTTTGCATAACAGCAGCTACTTTAACGCCCATTCCTACTTTTGAACCGGCATAAATATCAGCAAATGAGATGCTAGCACTTTTAAAGCCCACTGTTGCAGAATTGGCAATATTATTACCAATAACATCTAATTGTTTTGAAGCGGCATTCATGCCGGTAATTGCTTGAGAAAATCCCATATAAACTTATTCCCCTTTAAAGAATTTGACGCACTTCGTCAATACTAATTGAACCGAGTATTCCTAAATCAAGTAATACTTTATTATTAACTTTACTATTAATTACTCCGTATACAAGCGAGTAAGATAATGATGTTGATGACACTTTTTGCCCGTCATAAGTGGCATTAACTGAAAACGTGTAGCTGCCATCTGGCGCTAGTGTTCCGTCGTTTAGCTCGCCATCCCAAGTAAAAGAGCTGACTCCAGCAGGAATCGAACCGAGATCAACCTCACGCACAACGTTACCGTTTTCATCTTTTATAGTGATAACGACTGAATCAGCATCACGCACAAGTTCAAAACCAAATGGTGTGGTAACGGTCTCTTTTTCACTTTCTGAACCTTCAACTTCTGATGTGGCGACTAAAATTTTGTTACCAGGAACCATAACACCTTTACCAATCATATTGCTTGCGTTGACTGATAAGCTATCGTCCATTTGACCAGAAACCATGCCTAATGTGGTATTAAGTCGTTCAATACCCGCTAAGGTATTAATTTGAGCAAGTTGAGTGGTTAACTGGCTATTGTCCATTGGATTAGTCGGATCCTGATTTTTCATTTGGGCAATGAGTAATTTCAAGAAGTTATCTTGTAATTCTTGACTAGAGTTACCATCAGATGCCGCTTTTTTTACCATTTGTGGGTTTGTTACATTTGATGGTTCTGATACCGCTACATTTGAAATACCCATGAATTACACCCTTTTATTGACCTAAAGTAAGTGTTTTTAGCATTAAACTTTTCGCGGTATTAATGACCTCGACATTCGCTTGGTAACTACGAGATGCTGAAATGGTATTGACCATCTCTGCTACTACATCAACATTGGGTTTTTGAATGTAACCATTTTCATCGGCTAAAGGATGATTCGGTTCATAAACTAAATTCATTGGCGCGGGGTCTTCAATAACCTGTGATACTTTTACGCCTGCGATGCTATCTGGATAACCATTATCATCAACTTTAAAAACAACTTGTTTGGCTCGATAAGCTTGGCCAGAAGTACTAGTAACACTATCTGCATTAGCTAAATTACTAGCACTAACATTCATTCGTTGTGTTTGAGCCATTAAGGCTGAACCAGAAATAGAAAAAATAGAAAAGCTCATAACGGTTATCCTTGCTGTAATACGGCGATTAGATTTTTAAATTGTTCACCCAAAAATGTTAAACTACTTTGATAGTGGATACTGTTGTCCATAAAAGCGGTTCGTTCTTGATCCATTTCAACAGTATTGCCATCTGCAGACGATTGATAGGGGATACGATAAAGAAGATTATAATTTGTAGATCCCATAGCATTTAATTGAAAATGATTCGGTGATGTAGCATTTAGCTTTATATTATTGAATGTATGTTGACTATTGATAGCTTTATTTAATTCTACTTTAAAGTCAATATCCCTGGCTTGATAGTTAGGTGTATCACTGTTGGCAATATTTGCTGCAAGTATGTTTTGTCGATTTTCACGAACATTCAATGCTTGTTGGTGAAAATTAACGAAGGTGTCTAATTTGTTAAGCATAAAATTATCCCATCTTTTTTAATGAGGACAATTTTAAGCATATTCAAAAAAAATCATCGTATAAATAACGATAAAAATAGCCCTTATTTCAACATTCAACCTTTTAGTAAGTAAAGTACAATTTAGTCATAATTTCAGTTATTAAATTGTTTAAACATGTCTCAACTTATTAAATTAATATGTCTTTTTTGTGTATTTTGTAGTTCGAAAGTAATTTATGCAAACGCGCTAGAAAAGCAAATTAATGATCTAATCTATCAACAATTAAGCGATATTGCTGTGAATGATGATGTTGAGATTAACTATCGTACTTTAAAATCTAATTTAAACTGTAATTCACCTACCTTAACTGTACTAAATAAAAATAAACTATGGGGTAATTTAACGATTACTGCCAAATGTGAAAATATGACTAAATATCTGCAAGTTTATGTAGCAGTTAAAGGTAATTATGTCGTTGCTAATCAGTCAATTAGTGCTGGAACTGTAATTACAGAACAACTAATAAAAACACAATCAGGCCAATTAGATAAATTACCATCAACTATCATTTTAAATAAATCTGAGGTTATCAATCATATTGCTTTACGTAATATTAACAATGGTGAACCAATAAAAAATTCGATGTTACAGAAAAACTGGTATGTTAAAGCAGGCCAAACTGTAAAGGTCATAATTGACGGTGAAGGTTATTCAGTGACATCTAATGGTAAAGCGCTTACCAATGGGGCTTTGGGTGAATCGATTAATATCAAGTTAAATAATGGCAATATTATCGAGGGTGTTGTTAGCGTAGAAGGCATCACAATTTTAAATAAATAAAAGTTAATGTTTTTTGATTTTTGCCGATAATTAGAATAAACTTACATTATAAACCTTGACATTGAATTGAAGGATTCTTATGAGTATCGATGCAACAGAATTGATTACAACAGTATCAGGATTACTTAGTCGTGATGTGATGAATGAGCAAAATAAAAAAATTAAAGCATCTGTGCAGCTCTCAAGTAACTTTAATTCGGACAGTAATGTTAATTTAAGCCAAAATATCGCATTGTTACATTCAACTGAGAATGACATCGATATGGGTAAAATTGAAAAAATAAAACAGGCTATTGCTGATGGAAAATTAGTCATCAATCCTGATAAAATTGCAGATGAAATTATTAAGCAAGTTCTTAGATAATATTGAAGGCTAGTTGATCTTGAGGGAATGTCGTCATGTTAGAATTAGATAGTATTTTTGATAATGTAGCGGTTATGTTGCAAACCCTTTCAGATATTTTAGAATCTGAGCAACGAATATTAATTGAAAATAATTCTATTAGTCATCTAAATGAAATTATAAACCAAAAAAGCCAATTGCTTATTGAATTGAAATTACTTGATGAAAAACGGTTAAAAACAGGTAAACAATACAATATTCAACCACCCTATAATGAAGATCCACAGTTAATGTTGAAATGGCAAGCAATTACAAATACCACTCAGCGATTAGCGCAGCTCAATCGAGAGAACGGTATAATTATTCAAAATCGTATGAATATGACTCAACAATCGATTGACTATTTAAAAAGTATCAATAATCCCGCTGTTTATACTTATAACGGTTACCAACAATCTGAAACAATTTCATCCAAACGCGCTAAAGTCTAATTATTTTGCTGTTGTCTTACAGTAAACGAGATAAATAACTATTAAATTAGGGTCTAATTAAGCCAATGACTTTATTAAGTTGAGTTCATACTGTGTTACTAACGTAAACAGTAATTAGACGATGAATTGGTTTAATTAAGATATGGCTGATGACAGTGATCTAGATAAAAGCGAGCATCCTACCGAAAGTAAATTAAAAAAGGCTAAGGAAAAAGGGGAGATCCCTCGATCTCGCGAATTAACGTCGTTAATCATATTGCTGGTTGGTATCCTATTGTTTTGGTTAATGGGCGCTAATTTTGTTGCTAATTTAAAAACAATTATTCAGCAGGCTATGTCTGTTTCATATAGAACGGATGACGATAAACAGATTATCTTCAATTTTATTAATTTATTAACAGCAGGATTTTGGGCGATCGTGCCTATTTTTCTCGGATTAGTGATTATTGCTATTATTGCGCCACTTGCTATTGGTGGTTTGCTTTTTAGTTTACAATCACTTAAACCAAATTTCCAAAAACTAAATCCTATCAGTGGATTCAAGCGGTTATTTGGCGTTCGGATTCTTTCGGAACTATTCAAAGGTGTTCTTAAAGTTAGCTTGATCTTTTTTACTTCAGCACTTTTTTTAATTCATCAATTCCCAAATATGCTTTCGCTTCCAACCATGCATTTAAATAATGCGTTATTCAATGCTATGCAAATGATTATTTATTCTGGTTTATTAATGGTTTTAGCTTTAATCCCGATGGTTGGATTTGATATTTTTTATCAAATTTGGAGTAATTTGAAAAAATTGAAAATGTCCAAACAAGAAGTCAAAGATGAATTTAAAGAGCAAGAAGGTGATCCTCAAATTAAAGGGCGTATTCGTCAAATGCAACAAGCAATTGCAAGGCGTCGAATGATGGCTGATGTACCTAAGGCAAATGTTATTATAACCAATCCAACCCATTATGCAGTTGCCTTACAATATGATGAAAAAACTATGTCTGCCCCTAAATTGTTAGCTAAAGGAACCGATAATATTGCTATTAGAATTAAAGAAATTGCCAAAGAATATCGTATTCCACAGTTAGAGGCGCCTCCTCTAGCTCGTGCATTATATCGCCATGGTGAAATTGGCAAAGCGATACCCACTGAACTTTATACTGCTGTAGCACAAATTTTAGCTTGGGTTTATCAGTTAAAACGTTGGCATAAATATGGCGGTGATAAACCGCAAAAACCAACAAATATATCGATTCCCGAATCTTTATCTATGAATAAATAAAAGTAAAACACTATTATGAAATCAAAATTTACTAATTTGCTATCAATAAATGTATTAAAAAATGGACAATATCGAATTTTAACGGGTCCATTACTTATTTTATTGATTCTTTCAATGATGGTATTACCTTTGCCAGCATTTGTTTTGGATCTGTTTTTTACTTTCAATATTGCATTATCAATTATCATTCTAATTGTTGCACTGTTTACTAAGCGAGTTTTGGATTTTGCCGCATTTCCTACCGTTTTGCTTTTTGCAACGTTATTGCGATTGTCACTTAATGTTGCCTCAACTAGAATTGTGTTACTAAAAGGGCATACAGGTAGCGATGCTGCTGGTCGAGTTATTGAGGCTTTTGGGCATTTTTTGGTGGGTGGTAATTTTGCTATTGGTATCGTTGTTTTTGTTATTTTAGTTATTATCAACTTTATGGTAATCACTAAAGGTGCAGGTAGGATAGCTGAAGTTGGTGCCCGCTTCGCGCTAGACGGTATGCCCGGTAAGCAGATGGCAATTGATGCAGATCTTAATGCTGGATTGATTGGTGAAGAGGAAGCCAAAGCACGTCGAGCAGAAGTCACGCAAGAAGCTGATTTTTATGGTTCAATGGATGGAGCGAGTAAATTTGTGCGTGGTGATGCTATCGCAGGTCTACTAATTATGGCCATTACCATTGTTGGTGGTTTAATAGTTGGAGTAATGCAGCATGGTATGACGTTATCAGATGCTAGTAAAACTTATGTGCTATTGACTATCGGTGATGGTTTAGTTGCACAAATTCCTTCACTAATTATCTCAACTGCCGCAGGTGTTATCGTGACTCGTGTTACCTCACAAGAAAACATCAGTGATCAGATGCTTAAACAGTTATTTAATAATCCACAAGTGTTAATATTAACTGCGGTTGTTATTGGTTTACTTGGACTTATTCCTGGTATGCCAAACATGGTATTTTTGATGTTTACAGCTGTACTGGCAGTAATTTCTTGGTGGTTAACTAAACAAAAGAAAGCGGAAAAATCGGCTACTACCCCTCAAAATAATGTACAAGCCACTAAACCAGCAAACATTGACGCTTCATGGTCTGATGTTAATATTGAAGATATTTTAGCGATGGAAGTTGGATACGGATTAATTCCTATGGTTGACCAAACCCAAAATGGTGAATTACTTGGACGGATTCGTAGCTTACGCAAAAAGTTTGCTCAAACGTTAGGTTTTTTACCGCCTCAAGTTCATATTCGCGATAATCTTTCTTTGCTTCCTTATCAATATAAGTTTTTTATAAAAGGGGGCGAAGTAGGTCAAGGAGAGATCTTAAATAATAAATGGTTAGCGATTAACCCTGGCACTGTGACCGAAACAATTGAAGGTGTCGTAACCACAGAACCAGCTTTTGGTCTACCTGCTGTTTGGATAGATAAGAATAATATTGAAAATGCGCAAATATTGGGTTATACCGTTGTTGATACCAGTACCATGATTGCCACCCATTTTAATCATCTGTTACAACAATTTGCTAGTGATTTATTGGGACGATTAGAAACACAAGAATTACTGGATCGAATCAAACAGGATATTCCTAAATTAGTTGAGGATTTTATTCCTGACGTTGTGCCTTTAACCACTTTTCATAAAATTCTACAAAATTTGTTAGCTGAAAAAGTATCTATTCGTGATATGCGCACTATTATTGAAACAATTTGTGAACAAGCGCCTAATCAAAATGATCCATACCATTTACTCAGTATTGTTAGAATAGCCTTGGGTCGAGTGATCACTCAACAGTGGTTCCCAGGAACAGAGCCTATAAAAGTCATAGGATTAAATATCAATTTAGAACGTATATTATTACAAGCTTTGCAAAATACTAGTAATGTTGAGCCGGGGTTGGCGGAACATATACTTGAACAACTTAAACAAGCGCTTAATCAGCAAGACGCGATAGGTGCACCGCCAGTTTTATTAGTTAATCACACATTAAGAGCTATGCTCGCCCAGTTTTTACGACCTAATTTTCCACAATTAGCGGTGTTATCAAATTTAGAAATTACGGATAATCGAGAAATTAAAGTGACATGTCAAATAGGCAGTGAATCATGATAAATTTACTGCCTAATTTTGATTGTGATTTAATTAATCTATTTGTTTTCAAAGATAGTCCCTTTTTTGAAAGGAGAGTCTTTAAATGAGAATTTAGTTAATAAGATATAACTTATTCCACCAACAACAAAGCCGACAATCCATGTTAGGCTTACTTCATAAAATGCAGCCGCCGAGCCAATAAGCATTGCTAAAATTGCAGCTGGGTTAAAGCCAGCAAATTGACCATTATTATCATATAGCGTATTAACATCAATTTTTTGACGACGTAACAGATAATATTCCACCAATAAGATTGCCACAATCGGACCTAAAAAAGCGGAGTAAATTAGAATAAATAAACCTAATCCTTTTGCTGACGTATCTTGAACTAAAACCCAAGGAAAAGAAGCGATAGCTAATAACCCGGTAATGGTCACCGCCACTTTATATTTAGCTTTTGTTAATAACGTAATTACGTAAGCTGGCGGGATGATGTTAGCAACGATATTTACGGCAACAGTACCCAACACAATGAAAGATGATACCACAATGGTGATATATGGATTATTTACTACAATTGCAAAGGCTTTAACTGGATTAGAGTTACCTGTAACTGACGCCAACATTACACCAATAGTAATAATAAAGCCGTAAGCGACAAAAATAGGTAAGAAGTAGAGAAGACCTCTTTTGCGATTGCTAAAACCAGTTTTTAGTTCTCGCGAGTAATCTGCGGCACTTAGGAAGATTGCGGCGTAATTACCTAAGAACATCATAATAAATCCGCAAAATGGTAATCCCCAAGTTCCTTCGGCATTTACCCATTTATCGATAATAATCTCTTGGTGATTGTTGAGTAATAGAATAAAGACATAAACTAATGCACAAAGAATCACCACTGAAATTAGGGTTTCGACCCATTTAATGGCATGAAATCCATATAGTGATAAAGCGATTTGGAAAAATTGTAAAATAAGGAAACAGATAAATACATTATCAAAATCGCCATTAGATAATATTTTAACAATCTCATTGAGTGCAGTTGCACCTATCCAACTTTGAAATCCATACCAAACAATAGCAGGAATACCGCGGAGCAATGAAGAAATAATAGCACCTTTTATCCCAAATGACATGCGCAGTTGTACCACGTAAGGAATACCTGTGCGATACCCTAAACGATCATTAAAGACAAAAATGGTAGTAATAATCAATATGGCAATAAATGTTGCGGCGAACGTTTGGAAAATATTCATGGTGGCGACACCGGCGACTACTAAGCTTGCACCTAAGGTCATATTACCCAAATTCATACCATCACCAATCCACATAAAAGAATAGGCCAAAGGATTCATAGTTCTATCTTTGCTAGATTTGGGTAATAGCGAACTATCAATCTGCGTAGTTGATGATTGTGCTGTGTTGTTCTTCATGGTTTTCCTTTCCTACTTATTTTTTATCGTTTTAATGTAATGATTAACGTCGAATAAATGTACCTCTTGGTATTGAATCAATACCTGAATCTATCTGATAAATGGTTTCACCTCGTAATAATGTTTGCACAACTTGAGCACCAATTTTTCGTCCTACATAAGGGCTAAATTTATTACGATACTCGAGATCTTGTTCTTTTAATACATAGTTTGAATGAGGTTTAATAAAGATAATGTCAGCGTCTTTACCAACTTGAATTGAACCTTTGGTTGGTAAGTTGTATCTTTCAGCTGGATTTTTAGCGATGATGTCGGCAAATTGTTTTAATGACATACCCCGTTTTTGTACGGCTTCATCAAACATGATATCGACATTATTTTGCACACCAGAAATTCCGCCCCAAGCATCAAAAGCATTGGTTTTATCTTTTAGATCATAAGTACATGGAGAATGGTCAGATACGGCTGTGATAATGTGACCAGCAAAGAGATACTTCCATAATCCTTCTTGAGCTTGTTGATCACGAATGGGTGGTGAGCATTTTGCAATTGGTCCAATGGCATCTAACTGGTCAGTGGTAAAATAGAGGTAATGAATACAGGTTTCACAAGTGACATTAACGCCTTCTTGACGTGCTTTTATTACTTCTTCAACCCCTTCTGGACAAGCTACGTGGCAAATATGAATTGGGCAACCAGTTTGTTTGGCAAAAAAGATAGCTCGTCGAATAGCTTCTACTTCAGTGAATGCTGGACGAGTTGCTACGTATTGTGATAATGTGCTTTCACCGCGCGCTTTAGCTTGTTGTCCTAAAATATCAGTAATTGCGGCATTTTCTGCATGAATGGCTAACACTTTACCAGTTTTAGCAATTTGGCGCATCCCTTCCCATAGGGCATAATCATTTACATTAGCAAAATCACCGTTAAGGTTTGGATCCCCACAGGTTGCCATAAAGCATTTAAATGCCGCGACGCCTTCTTCAACTTGTTCGACAATACCATTATTAATCAGGTTATAAGGTACTAATCCCCCATAAGAAGCAACATCGACATAGAGTTTTCCTTCCCCGGCTGCATATTTAGTGCGAAGTGTTTCACCACTGGTTGTTGCAGGAAGTTGATTCAGTGGCATTTCAACAAAGGTTGTTACTCCCCCTTTTGCACATGCTTTGGTTCCTGTGACATAGCCTTCCCATTCGTGACGTACACCACCCGGTTCACTAATATGAACATGAATATCAACCATTCCGGGACTAACAATCAAACCGTCAACATCAATAATTTTATTGGCTTGCACTAAATTAGGGCCAATTGCTGCAATTTTGCCATTTTTTATTGCAACATCGCTATAGATCTCACCAGATTCAAGAATAACGAGACCATTTTTAATAATTAGATCGTACTGCATAATAGTTTTCCCAAGTAAAATGATTACAAATTGAACGCATAATAATTCATATTATCAGTGTTATTTGTTTTATCAAATTTTCATAATAATCTTTGATTTATGCAATAAACATGCCAATAAATAAGCAACTAAGTAATAACAGGTATGATTTTATTTTCTTTGATTGATGATGCCCTAAAATGATCCATTAATATCTATTTGGTTAATTTTTTTGCACCATTTTGGCTAATTAGGAAGGAAAATCAAATTAGACATTGAAAAGATTAAATTATGTGCCTTACATCAAAACTAACCATTTGGTTATCGGCCCTTTTAATGTAAGGCTTGATAAAATTATTATTCAGTAGCTACAGTAAAACGTTGTTTAACGTGTTTAGCTTGTTCTGCCTCGTCAATCATCGCAATCGCATAGTCAGCGTAGCTGATTTGACTTTTACCTTGGCTGTTAACTAAGAATTGCTCACCACCAACAATATAATGACCAGTTCTTGGACCATCAGCAATAAACTCAATGGCTGGGCTTAAATAGGTCCATTGTACGTCATTACAAGTTCTTAATTGATCTAAAGCTTTCGCCATATTATTCGCTAGTGGTTTAAATTCATCAGGGAAATCAGGTGAATCAACTAAACGAACAGTATGTTCTGGATTGACATATAAGCTGCCTGCACCACCAACAACTAATAAACGATTAGGTTTACCGCTTAAAATATCGGTTAAATGTTTTAGACTAGTTTGATGTAATGGTAGTGATTCAGGTGTCCATGTACCAAATGCATCAATGATCACATCAAATGGTTTTAAATCGTCATAAGTTAATTGAAACAGATCTTTAACTAATACCTTCGCTTTTGCGTCGCTATTTGAACTTGGTTTACGTACGATAGCTGTGACATCATGCCCTCGTGATAATGCTTCTTTAACCAATAGTTGTCCTGATTTACCATTTGCACCAATTACTGCAATTTTCATCTTATTCTCCTTATTACTATCTAGATAAATTAATTTTTTTAGCTTAATATCCTAAGTTTCTATTGTAAAGTAGGTACCAAGTAGTAATATAGTTACTATTTAGATACTATTGTTGAAATTAAAGGAAATTTATTATGCCGGCAATTGAAAATTTACCGCCATGTCCCGTTGAAACTACCCTATTATTAATGGGTGACAAATGGAAAGTGCTAATTGTGCGAGATTTGCTGACAGGTACCAAACGTTTTGGTGAACTGAAAAAATCACTCAACGGCATCTCACAAAAAGTTCTCACTTCGCATTTAAGAACGATGGAAAAAAATGGCCTAATCACTCGCAAAGTGTATGCGCAAGTGCCACCTAAAGTGGAATATACCCTAACTGAAGTCGGACAAAGCTTAAAACAAGTGCATGATGCGATGTTAGATTGGGGAAGTATCTACAAATTAAAATATAGCAAATAAAATCTGAATTAGCGATAATCTTATCATTGATATGATTATCGCTATTTTCTTCAATCTATATTACTATGATTTAATTGATATTCATTGTGTAAATTGATTATGAGCAAACCGTCAACGAATTTAACCATTAAAGATATCGCTAAATTGAGTGGTGTTAGTAAATCTACTGTTTCGCGAGTCATTAATCACGATCCAATGGTGAAGGAGTCAACTCGCGATAAAGTGATGGCAATTGTTGAACAATATCAATTTACGCCATCGAAATCGGCTAGAGCAATGCGTGGTTATGGTAATAAAGTGATTGGTATTATTGTCACTCGCCTCGATTCCATCTCTGAAAATCATGCTGTTCGAAGTATGTTACCAATTTTTTATGCTAATGGTTATGATCCGATTATTATTGAGAGCCAATTTAGTGCGCCTAAAGTTGAAGAGCACCTGAGAATGTTAAAAGAAAAACAAGCTGATGGGGTGGTGGTTTTTGCTTTTACTGGATTAGAGCGTTCTCGGTTAGCATTTTGGCGAAATAAATGTGTGGTTATTGCAAGGCCTTTTCCTGATTATTCTTGTATTTGTTATGACGATGTGGGCGCGGTAAACAAAGCATTAACCTATTTATATCAAAAAGAGAAACACAAAAAAATTGGTTATATCGGTATAACTAAACAAGATCAGACCACTGGTGAACTACGTTATCAAGCCTATACTGATTTTTGTCATACCCATAAACTTAAGCCGAATGCGGTACTTGGCAAATTAAGTTACTATTCAGGTTATGAACTTGCCGAATCAGTATTGCTTAACTCACCAACAGCGATCGTTTGTGCCACCGATTCAATTGCTTTAGGCCTAAATAGATACTTATCTGAAAAAAATATTAATAATATTGTTGTTATTAGCATCGGTAGTAGCGATCTACTTAATTTCTTATTTGCCAAAACGATTACAGTCGATCTTGGTTTTGATAAAGCTGGTACTTATGCCGCCAATGAACTTTTGCAAATGCTGCAAAGTGAAGTAAAACCACAAATAATTACGGTGCCTTCACAAATACTTAATTAACTATTTTTTATCTTTTAGCGCTATATTGTCGCAAAAGTGTGAGGTTTATCACAAAAAGGGAACGTTCCCATTTATTTAAATAGTCATTCCATTTATGCTTAATCTCTATCAAATTAGGCTCGAAATAATTTAACTAAAAAATATTGGCTAAAATTGAAAATAAGGAGACTTAACAATGGCGAAGGCACCTAAAGTTTCAACAAAATCAATTATACAATTGATTGAACTTATTGGAGGAAAAGAAAACATTGCTAGTGTAACCCATTGTTTGACAAGATTAAGGTTTGCGCTAGCTAATCCAAAATTGGCCAATGTTGATGCCATTGAGGAACTTCCTTTTGTCAAAGGTTGCTTTAATAATGCTGGGCAATTTCAAGTTATCATCGGTACAGATGTTGATAATTATTACAAATTACTTATTGAACAATTAAATATTGATGAAGCGACTAAAGAGCAAACCAAAGCTGCAGCTAAACAAAATATGTCGTGGTTTGAACGGTTAATTTCAAACTTAGCTGAAATCTTTGTGCCATTGTTGCCAGCCTTAATTGCCGGTGGTCTATTACTTGGCTTGCGTAATGTGATTGGTGAAATGCCAACTATTGACGATAAACCGCTTACTGATACCTATCATTGGTTAGTACCGATTCATAGTTTCTTATGGTTACCTTGTGAAGCGATTTTCCATTTTCTACCGGTGGCTATTTGCTGGTCAACTGTTAAAAAAATGGGGGGATCGCCGGTTTTAGGTATTGTTTTAGGTATAACGTTAGTTTCACCACAACTGATGAATGCTTATAATTTGGGTAAGGTTATTCCTGATGTATGGGATTTTGGTTGGTTTACCATTGCTAAAGTGGGTTATCAAGCACAAGTTATACCGTCAATTTTTGCTGGTTTAGCTTTAGGATGGATTGAAACACGCCTTCGTACAATTATTCCTGATTACTTAAATCTAGTAATTGTGCCAATCGTTGCCTTAATGCTGTCAGTTGTCTTAGCACACTTTGTTTTAGGGCCTATTGGACGCATGCTTGGTGATGGGATTGCTTATGTGGTTAAGTATTTAATGACCGGTGATTATGCCTTTATTGGCTCTGCTATTTTTGGCTTCTTCTATGCTCCTTTGGTTATTACAGGTATTCACCACACCACATTAGCTATCGATATGCAGATGACCGAAAGTATGGGTGGCACACCTATTTGGCCAATTATCGCTTTATCCAATATTGCCCAAGCTTCAGCGGTGGTTGGTATCATCTTAATAAGTAAAAAACATAATGAACGAGAAGTATCTATTCCTGCGGCAATATCTGGTTATCTCGGTGTGACAGAGCCAGCGATGTATGGTATCAATTTACGCTATAAATTCCCGATGTTTTGCGCCATGATTGGTGCCGCTTGTGCTGGATTAATCTGTGGTTTATATGGGGTATTATCTAATGGTATCGGCGTTGGTGGATTACCGGGTATCCTATCGATAAAACCAGTCTTCTGGTCAATTTATGCCTTAGCAATGTTGGTAGCGATTGTAGTACCAATAGTATTAACCGTCATTGTTTACAAAATAAAACAGAAAAAAGGCACGTTAAATATCCGATAACGGTTATAAATAGGGGATTCACCATGGTTTTTACCGCTGGTGAATTTGAATCTACTGATTAAAAATAAAGAGCGAGCAATGAATAAAATAGCTATTCCATGGTGGCAAAACGGTACTATTTATCAAATCTATCCTAAAAGTTTTCAAGCCAGTCAAGATCAGGCAACCGGTGATTTGTTAGGTATTATCCGTCGCTTAGATTATCTAAAAAAACTCGGTATTAGTGCCATTTGGTTAACGCCAATTTATCCATCACCGCAAATAGATAACGGCTACGATGTTGCCGATTATTACGATATCGATCCGGCTTATGGTTCAATGGCGGATTTTGAATTATTAGTCAAACAGGCGCATGAACGTGGAATCCGCATTATGATGGATATGGTGTTTAACCATACCTCAACCGAGCATCCATGGTTTAAATCAGCCTTAGATAAATCTAGCCCTTATCGCTCATTTTATATCTGGAAAGATGCTAAAGCCGACGGTAGTGAACCCAATAACTGGCGCTCCAAGTTTGGTGGTAAAGCATGGCAATGGCATGAACAATCTGGGCAATATTACTTACACCTATTTGCCAAAGAGCAAGCTGATCTTAATTGGGAAAATCCACAAGTTCGTAACGAAATTAAAAAAGTATGCCAATTTTGGGCAGATAAAGGCGTTGATGCATTAAGATTGGATGTGATTAATTTAGTCTCCAAACAACAAGATTTTGCTGATGACAACAACGGTGATGGTCGACGCTTCTATACCGATGGCCCCAAAATTCACGAGTTTCTACAAGAGATGAGTCGCGATGCCTTCCAACCTAATGATCTCAAAACCGTTGGTGAAATGTCTTCGACCTCGTTAGCTAACTGCTTAAAATATGCCTCGTTAGACGGAAAAGAGCTAACTATGACATTTAATTTCCACCATTTAAAAGTCGATTATCCAAACGGCTATAAATGGGCATTAGCCAAACCGGATCTACTCCAGTTAAAAAATATTATCGGCGAGTGGCAAACCGGGATGCATAATAAAGCTTGGAATGCTATTTTCTGGTGTAATCACGACCAACCGCGAATTGTGTCGCGCTTAGGCAATGAAAGCCAATATCACACAGAATCCGCCAAAATGCTTGCCATGTTGCTATATGGATTACAGGGTACGCCATATCTCTATCAAGGTGAAGAGATCGGCATGACCAATCCACATTTTGATAATATTGACCAGTATCGTGATGTTGAAAGCCTAAATATCTACCACGAAAAAATAGCCGAAGGTATGGATAAAGCGGAAATCTTAGCCATATTAGCGAGCAAATCGCGCGACAACAGCCGAACCCCCATGCAATGGGATGATAGCTTAAATGCTGGTTTCACTAAAGGTCAACCATGGATCGAAGTAGCAAGTAATTATCAACAAATCAATGTCAAAGCCGCACTTGAAGATCCCGATTCTATCTTTTATTGCTACCAAGCATTAATTAAATTACGCCAAGAATACCCGATATTTATTTTAGGTGATTATCAGGATTTAACAGCTAATGTTGCTGATTATTGGTGCTACCTACGCCGTTGGAACAATCAACAATTATTAGTCATCATTAATCTAACGGAACAACCAGTTAACTGGCAGTTACCAAAAACCTTACAAAGTACTAATTGGCAAAGATTATTGAGTAATTATCAGCAAGCAACGGCAGTCGACGCTGAAATCCAATTAAGACCATACGAAGCATTATATTTATTGGCTGGTGATGATAAATAATAAGCTTTAGTAAAATTGAATGTAAAAAGCGCCGTTATTAAAATGAGCGCTCTTTTTATTAATCATCATGATTGATATAAGTGATTACGCATAGTTAGTAAAACAGCTAATGCTTTTTGGCGATTAGGTTGGTCAGGTAATCGCGATGATAATGATGCGGTTTCGATTTTTGCTAATAGTGATTCAGCAAGTTGCATAATCTCATCATAACTTAATTTACCCTGCTTAATGGCTAACAGTTCGTCGCGATTAGGTCGTTTATTGGTAATGGTTCCTTTTGTCATGATTTCGTAGGCAACTTGCAATAACCGAATGGTATGCATCATGTTTTTAGCATCAAAGTCATTGCCATTTTCAATATTATTTTTATAACGTTGTTGATTACGATTGGCGACCCATTGCCAATACGCTTTATAGTCACGGCAATGCGATGAGAAGCCATCACGATTAAAACTCAAATAAGCCATCACAGGGGTATCGATTTTCACCGAAGATAAACAGAGTTCCGTTGAATCTTCATGCTGAATAATGCCATGATAACCACAACTACCTGACTCGTCATAGAAAAGGGCATATAAATCCTTACCATGAGGTATATTAACTAAACCACAACACTGTTGCTGTAGACCATTTTTTGTTAACCAGTTGGTCATTGGATAAGTATGTTGCCCTTGAATAATATAACAAAAATCCAGTACTGTTTTTCGTTTAACTTCCACTGGATTATTGATTTTTTTATTCAACCCTTTAGCTTTTTTTATTTGTGATATTGCATAGTGAGCAAATGTTTGTTCGGTTTGTTTAGATAAAAAAAGATCGAGGGTTAACTGCTGCATAATCGGATGTTGATATAAAATACATTCCGAGCTGGAAGCTAACACTTCTAAAATATTAGGGTTATTTTTAAGCAGTAATTCAACAAACCGGCCTAATTCATAATAGACAATATCATTCGAGGCATTACTAATTTGCGGAATGTATTCAAGTCCATAAAATTTTTCTTTCGGTAGGTAAAATACCCCTTTGATATCAGTATCGGATGTTTCAGTGGCTAATCCAAAAGCACGGCTACCACTGATAACTTCAAATAAGATTAAATTTTGCCTTTTTAAATCATCAATTGTCATTTGATATTCTTTTCCCTATTGCAAATTCATCAATGTTTTTATGAAAAATTGATCTAATTTAGCTGGTTTAAAATGCCTCTCTGTTATTGGTGCAACCTGTTGCAAGATATCATTCATCGATTGTTCAATAAATAGTAATATTTCAGGATCGATAGCGATAAGTTGTGATTCAGCCATGGTTGCTTTTTGCTCAATAATCTTATTGATTTTGTTACGTAAATTTTCGGGTAATAGCGTCAATAATGGTGCTATTGCCATCGGCGCGATTTGCTGTTTTTCTAAACACCATTTAGCACATAATAGTGGTCTTAACACATAAAATAACTTTTTGACACCAATTTGTTGCCTTTCACTACTTTGCCAAGCACTTTTCGCTATACCTAAATAGTGAAAAATATTACCGCGGGCATTAAAAAATTCTGCGCATAATTGCCATAATGGCTCAGCAATTGCAGCATTTTGCTGATAAATAATTGGTGACTGCAACCACTCAAATGGCGTAGTATTGGATTTGCGAATTAACTGTAACGTTTTTTTCAAATCCCACCCATGTAAATCCAACTCATCGTCGATAGGAAAAGTCAGATGAGAAGCAGGATTATCAATTGATAGATATTTATCAAGTGGATGAACATAAATAAAACGAACATCATAATCACTATTTGGTGAGGGAAATCCCCATGCTCGGCTACCAGACTCACAGGCAAAAATGATGTTAATGTTATATTGTTGTTCTAATTCAATAAGTTTTTCTTGTATACGGTTTTGCATTTTTAATAACATCCTTATTAATTTTTATAATAACCATCAATTGAACAAAATTTTTAATCATCCATTTCAGCTATTAATGCGGCTAAATCTTCTTTAATCTCGTCATCAGGTTCAATGATTGCCAGTTCTTGTATTGCCGTTTTGATCTTGGCTGACCATAATGACCGTTCCCAAGCTTTTATAGCATTTAATGCCATAGTTCGATGTCGTATTAGCGGGCTTTTTAAAGCGACTAATAATAAATCTTCACTAACCTCAGGAAAACGATCAAGTTCTTGTAATATCATTAATAATATATAATGTGCAGCATCTTCGCCGAATCCATCATCCAATTTTGGTCCAGTTGCGAGTTTAGCAAAATCATATTGTTGATTAGCTAATTGAATAACTTGTTGGATTCTTGATATTGAATCACTTTTCATCAAATCATTCTACTGATCACCATTATATTTTTTCTGATATTCAAATCGTGCTGGCCATGCATCAAAACCATATTGAGAATAAAGTTCTGCTGCTAGCGAAAATTGCTTCTCATTGTTAGCCGTTAGGTTTTCTTCAATCAACTCTAGCCATTTATCTTGTTGAATAAACTGATTAGCTTTTTCGATTATTTCATTTTTAATTTGTTCTTGCCAGTTAGGCGTATTTTCATCTACCTCTTTAGCAACAAAATTATGTATTAATTTGACCGTTCGTAATATATTCAGATCGACTAAGTTTGGTTGTTTAAGTAGATGAGTTAAATAACTGGCACAAACTTGAGCACCAACATCATAACAATATATATCCTCAGCAGGCCCACCATTAATTAATGCTGCTAGAATTTCACCGATTGAGCTAATTAATTCATTATCAATACTCTCTTGCTCTAATACCTTATCTAATTCACCAGCTACTGCGCAGGTATAAGCAAGATATTCATGCATAATGCTATTTTGATAACCGGCCCTTAACAACCAATCTTTGCTTGCTGGTGATAATGGATAGTTGGTTAACCACTCGATGATTTGAATACGTCTCCAACTATCAACTTTTTGGGCTAGTTTGATTAAGGTATTTTCAATATCACTTTCAGATGATAATGTATTTTCTAATGCAATAGCAGAATATAAGCTAAACTCATTATGCATACCGAATAACGTAAATAGTTTGGTTTGTTCGGTGGTAAAAGATCCCAATATAGCAATACTAAATTTAATGATTTCACGATCAGGGCTATTAATGGCTAACCAATAGACAAACTCATATAATTTATCAACATCAATGTTCGGTATTGCTGCAGCTAAATCATCAATAAAGCTTAATGTCCGTTCAGTGGTGACTAAATTATACAGTTGCTCGATATCTGACTGATTAGGTTGTATTGTTATTTGTTGAAGCAACATTAGCATATTTTCCGCACAATTTTGTTCTGTCGATGCGCCGTGATGATTGATAACACCATCCATTGCTCCATCTGCCCATTTGAATTCGTTATTATCCAAAGATTCATCATCAGGGAGCGTTTCCGCTATCTCTGGTAATTTATCAGCATTTTGATAAGGGAGTAAAAACTGATAAATACTGATCCTATCCCATACTATTGGGAATGGTTGCTCAGTTGTTGTGTTTAAATTCGTTGTCATTGTTTATCTTTAAAATATCTTATCGTGAATGATTAATTATTTATATCAAAATGCTATAAGTAATCATTAGTTATTACATTATTACCATTATAATCATCGAGGAAGTTATCCTCGATATCATTTATCCTTTCACACACACCACTTGTCGTAGTTGATGAACAATCTCAACTAATTCATTTTGTGCCGTCATTACCGCATCAATATCTTTATATGCCATTGGAATTTCATCAATCACATTGGCATCTTTACGACATTCAACATGTGCAGTTGCTTTAATTTGATCTGCGATGGTAAATTTCTTTTTCGCTTCAGTGCGACTCATAACCCGTCCCGCACCATGAGAACAAGAGCAAAAGCTTTCTTCATTCCCTAGTCCGCGAACAATGTAGCTTTTTGCCCCCATTGAACCAGGAATAATCCCTAATTCCCCTTTACGGGCTGAAACCGCGCCTTTACGAGTAACAAAGATCTCTTCACCAAAATGATGCTCTTTTTGCACATAATTATGGTGACAGTTAATTGCCGACATATGGGTTGTAAATGGTTTAGTAATGATTTTACGCATAGCTAAAATTACATTGGTCATCATTGCTTCACGGTTAAGTCGAGCAAACTCTTGTGCCCAATGAACGGCATCGACATAATCTTGAAAATGTTCAGTACCTTCTTTTAAGTAAGCTAAATCTCTATCTGGTAGATTTTTTATATGGACTTCCATATCTTTCCTCGCCATCTCAATAAAAAAGCGACCAATGGCATTACCGACACCACGTGATCCACTATGCAACATGATCCAAACTCGGTCGGCTTCATCTAAACAGATTTCGATAAAATGGTTACCTGTACCAAGTGTTCCTAGATGTCGATAGTTATTGGTATTTTCCAAATGAGGATACTTGTCAATTAGCTTCTGAAAACCTGGTAATAATTGTTGCCAATATTGGTCGATCAAAGCTGGTGGATTATGCCAACTACCATTATCTCGTTTATGATTTTTGGGCGCGATACCATGAGGAACTGCCTTTTCTATTTCGGTTCTTAACGGTAATAAATTATCTGGTAAATCTGTTGCCATTAATGATGTTTGTACGGCTATCATCCCACAACCAATATCCACACCGACAGCAGCAGGAATAATGGCGCCCATTGTTGGTATTACACTACCAATAGTCGAACCTTTACCAATATGAACATCTGGCATTACAGCAATATGTTTAAAAATAAAAGGAAGTTGTGCAGTTTTGCTTAATTGCTCTTTAGCTCCTAGCTCCACAGGTACTCCTTCTGTCCACATCTTAATAGGTTTGGCATTTTCGGTTTGTAATAAATGATATTGAGTCATTTTTAATTCCTTTTCTCTTTTTCATCTCATTTAACAAGTTATCACTTGCTAATAAATTTAGTTTTATAAAAATATTTTTTGCATCAATATATTAATTACTGCGAAAAGTGTGCCAATTAATAAAAAAAACTAAAATTATTTTTTAATTATATGTTTTTAAATGAAATAAAATAATTTCTTCAAGATTAATTAAAATTCGCATAGTATTTTTAAATAGTATTTTTTATAATTTTAGATATTAATTTATAAAAATAGATAAATTTATGAAAAAGAATGTGGTGTTTGGTTTTCTCGGAAATGTCCTTGATCAACGAGGCAAAGGTAAACGACGTTGGAGGCATTGGCGACCAACCATTGCTTTATGTCATCATGCCGATAAACCGATTACTCGTTTAGAGTTACTTTATTATCAAAATGATTATCATCTGCTTTGTGAAATCATTAAAGATATTAAACTGTTATCACCACAGACTGAAGTTCGACCAATTGTGACAGACATAGCAGATCCGTGGGATTTTGAGCAAGTCTACACTTGCTTATTTGATATTGCCGAAAAATATACCTTCGAACCTGATAAAGAAGAATATTATGTTCACATTACTACTGGGACACACGTTGCACAGATTTGTTGGTTTTTATTGACTGAATCACGCTACTTCCCCGCCAAATTACTCCAAATGTCACCGCCACAACCAAAAGATATTAGCGCTGGCAATAATGAATTAAATGATGATGACATATTGGCAATGACTCCTCGAGGCACAATGAATCAGATCGATTTGAATCTACATCGATATGATAAGATCCTGACCCGTTTCCAGCAATATGCTCACCAAGCGACTGAGCTATTAAAATCGGGCATCGCAACCCGTAACCCACAATTTAATCAGCTTATTG
>CAMLIK010000001.1 GCA_946480175.1 uncultured Gilliamella sp. | reverse complement strand
TGTATACCAATATACAGCTTTTTGTTTATCTTTCTCTATGCCATCTCCTTCATCAAACGTAACCGCTAAATTATATTGGGCTTTAGTATTACCTTGTTCTGATGCTTTTGTATACCAATAAAACGCCTTTTGTTTATCTTGCTCAACACCATCACCTTTATCATACATACTTGCTAAAAAATATTGGGCTTCAGCATTACCTTGCTCTGCTTCTTCTTTACAGGAGGTAAAGGCTTTTTCATAATTTTCCTTATACCAATATTCACTGCATTGATTTGCATACACGGCAAAAGAAAATAAGAGTGATAATATGACTAATAATCCTTTTTTCATGATTTTCCTTATACTATATTTATATAACAACGAAAACTTACTTATACATTTTTAAATGTTAGTTTAGGGATATTAACTACCAATGTATTTAGAAAATTTATACAAATTTATTAATAGAATTTTTATAAAAAAATCCAAGGAAACTATAACGAGTTTTTCACAAAAAATCATTAATTGAATGGTTTTTTTGATCCAAATTAAAAACGCATCAACGCATTTTGTTCTTTGGGGAAAAAAGAAAAAGCACTCATTGAGTGCTTGTTGTGAAAAATGGTGATTTAAGCTGTTTTTTGGAATAATTTAATTATTCTGTTAGTTGCTTAAATTTACTACAAACATTTCATGATTCCCTTCATAAGCTAGTTGGTAATACTTTTTAGCTAAAGATTTATTTTGCTTAACACCATCTCCTTTATCATACATAACCGCTAAATTGTATTGGGCGTCAGAATCACCCTGCTCCGCCGCTTTTGTAAACCAATATACCGCCTTTTGCTTATCTTGTTCTACGCCATTACCTTCATAATACATAAACGCTAAATTATATTGGGCGATAGCAATATCTTGCTCTGCCGCTTTTGTAAACCAATAAAACGCCTTTTGCTTATCTTGTTTTATGCCGTGACCTTTATCATACATAACCCCTAAATTAGATTGTGCATAGGGGTAACCTTGCTCCGCAGCTTTTGTGCACCAATATACTGCCTTCACTTTATCTTGTTCTGTGTCATCACCTTTACCATATATAATCGCTAAATTATATTGGGCCATAGCAATATCTTGTTCTGCCGCTTTTGTAAACCAATATATTGCTTTATCTTTATCTTGCGCTGTGCCTTCACCTTGATAATACATTATTGCTAAATTATATTGCGCCTTAGATACTCCTTGTTTTGCGGCTTTTGAAAACCAATAAAACGCTTTTTGTTTATCTTGCTCTATGCCATCACCTTCATCATACATAATCCCTAAATTATATTGAGTTTCAGCATAACCCTGCTCCGCGGCTTTTGTAAACCAATAAAACGCCTTTTGCTTATCTTGCTCTATGCCATCACCTTTATTATACATAACCCCTAAATTGTGTTGTGCTTCTGAATCACCTTGTTCTGCTTTTTCCTTAAAAGAAGTAAAAGCTTTTTCGTAATTTTCCTTATGCAAATATTTGCTGCATTTATTTGCATGCTCGGCAAAAGGAAATAAACGTAATAATATGTTTAATAATGATTTTTTCATGATTCTCCTTATGTTATATTAATATTAACAACGAAAACTTACTTATAATTTTTAAATGTTAGTTTAGGGATATTAACTATCGATACATTTATAAAATTTATACAGAATTATTAATAGGATTGTTATAAAAAATCCAAGGAAACTATAACGAGTTTTTCAGAAAAAATCATTAATAGAATAGCTATTTTGAACCAAATTAAAAATGCATCAACGCATTTTTTATCCTAGGGAGAAAACAGAAAAAGCACTTGTTGAGTGCTTTTTTGTGAAAAATGGTGATTTAACGTTTTTTTTGAAATATGTGGATAAGATTACACTAATTCGTGTAATTTTTTTTAAAGGATAAGATAAACTACTCTAAAAAGGAAAATACAATCAAGATAAAACGACGAGAAAGACTAACCTATACTCATGATTTTAAACATGCAGATGATAACGCCTTATCAACTTATTAATCAATAAATATAATCCATTACCGTCGGATAGCGTGTAATCATCTTCTTTAGGCTTGGAAGATTTGATTAGAGTATCATTAAGTGGTTTTACTGTCTTTCCCATGTTATACGTTTTTAAGTTATATGTGAGCATATAACATAAAAGTTTGAATTTAGATAAGCTGTAAATTAAGGATTAGGCTAGTATTCACTAGGTTTTTTGAACTTTTTTTAATTTTCTTGAGCTTGTTAATGGCGTCCCCTACAGGATTCGAACCTGTGACCTACGGCTTAGAAGGCCGTTGCTCTATCCAGCTGAGCTAAGGAGACAAAGATTGGATTTATTAAATAAACGTTGTGTATTATATAAAGCTATTTTGATCCGTCAATGCTTTTTAATGGTTTATTCATCTATATAGATAAAATATCGTCAATTTAACAAGATAATCAAGTTGAGATAAAAGTTCATAAACTTAAATGCAACATTAATTAATAAAATGTGAAATTATTTTTTTTTACCTCACAAAAACCCTATTCTTCAACTTTTTTGAATTTTGGATTAAATTGGATTTAGGTGAAATAATAAAAATTAGAATGAATTTGATATTTATATCTTTGATAGTCTTTTTTTAGGATAAATTTAATTCTTTTGATCACCTCAAAAACCCCGTTCCTCAATTTTTTTGAATTATGGATTAGTCTTGTAATTTAATCACCACTTGATGGTTTTTGATATGCCGATAAGTTATTTGGCGTTAGCGATTTGCGCTTTTAGTATAGCTAAGCGGCTTTGGCCTTGTTGCATTTTTTTCTCGGGTGATAATTCATTACGTTGATCTTGCCAAGCTAAATCATCTTGTGGTAGTTCGAGTAAAAAGCGACTTGGTTCAACATAAACGGTTTCACCAAATTGTTTCCTTTGGCGGCTAAATGAAAAGGTTAACTCTTGTTGAGCCCGAGTGATACCGACATAAGCAAGTCGTCGCTCCTCTTCAATGTTATCTTCATCGATACTTGTTTGATGCGGCAATAACCCCTCCGACATGCCAACCAGATAAACATACGGAAATTCAAGACCTTTTGAAGCATGTAAGGTCATTAATTGCACCTGATCGAGCTCTTCTTCTGTTTTATTTCGTTCTAACATATCACGTAACGTAAATCTGGCTACAGCTTGTTCTAGTGTCAATGCTTCATCGATTTCATCACCCTGTAACATTTCTTGTAACCAAGTTACTAATTGTTCAACGTTTCGCATTCGCATCTGCCCCGCGGTGGGTGATGTTGACGTTTCATAGATCCAACTTTCATAGTGCATACCATGTAGTAGTTCATGTATAGTGTCGATTGGTTCAGTGTGTGATTTTTTAATAAGAGAATCGAACCAGTGAATAAAAGTATGCAATGTTTCTAAACGTTTGCTGGAGAGTAATTCCGTTAACCTTATATCATGGCTTGCATGATATAGGCTCACTCCACGCTGATTTGCCCATTCACCTAATTTTTGGATAGTTGCCGGCCCTATTTCACGTTTTGGTGTATTGATAATGCGGATGAAGGCGTTATCATCATCTGGATTGGTTAATAAACGGAGATAGGCCATTAGATCTTTAATTTCAATGCGCGCAAAAAATGATGTTCCTCCGGAAATTCGATAAGGAATTCGATATTGCATAAGCAGTTTTTCAATTAAGCGAGATTGGTGATTTCCTCGATATAAAATAGCATATTGACCATATTGGCTATTATAGGCAAAGCGATGGCCGATTAGGTCGTTAACCACCTTTTCAGCTTCGTGCTCTTCGTTATCGGCAGAGATCACTTTTAAATGTTCACCATAATCCAACTCTGAAAACAATTTTTTTTCAAAGATATGCGGGTTGTTTTCAATTAAAATATTGGCAACTTTTAGTATTCTTCCTGATGAACGATAATTTTGTTCCAGTTTAATCACTTCTAGTTTCGGAAAGTCCTGTTTTAGTAAGATTAAATTTTGGGGACGGGCACCTCGCCAGGAGTAAATTGACTGATCATCATCACCAACCACCGTAAATTTAGCTCGGCTTCCCACCAACAATTTAATAAATTCATATTGACTGGTATTGGTATCTTGATATTCATCCACGAGTAGATAACGAATACGGTTTTGCCATTTTTCTCTAACTTCTTCATTGGTTTTTAATAACAAGGTGGGTAATAAAATCAGATCATCAAAATCTAAAATACTACAAGCTTTAAGTTGTTTTTCGTAAAGTTGATAACAGTGAGCAAATAATTTTTCTTTATTGGTTTGTGCTTGAGCCATCGCTATGGTTGAATCAATAATATCATTCTTCCAATTTGATATGGTAGAGCGTAATTGATTAATAAGGTCTTTATCACCTTCAAACCATTTTTGAGTGAGTTCCTTAAGCAGAGCAAATTGATCATGATCATCAAATAGTGAAAAATTAGATTTTATTCCCAGATGTTTATATTCGCGGCGAACAATCTCTAAACCTAACGTATGAAAGGTGGAAATTTTCAGCCCTCTGGCCTCTTGTTTGCTTAACGAATGGGCAATACGTTCTTTCATTTCTCGCGCAGCTTTATTAGTAAAAGTCACGGCAACAATGTGACGAGGTAAATACTCTTTAACTCGAATGAGGTAAGCAATTTTATTAATGATTACCCGAGTTTTGCCCGAACCCGCACCAGCCAATACAAGGCAAGGCCCCGAAACATACTCCACTGCTTGTTGTTGGCTTGAATTTAAACGCACAGAAAATGAACCCTAAGTAAAATTGTTCGCTAGTATATACTGATTTATCCATCATGTTCAATCAGAGCTATGAGCATTAAAAATAAAAACTCGATCTCTATTGAATGAAAGTCAACGCTTGTTCAACAACTTCAATTCCAGCCCCTGATTTATGTGCATTTTCACTAAGGTAACGTCGCCACTGTTTTGCCCCTTTTCTACCATTAAAGATACCTAGGGTATGTCGCATAATATGATTAAGTTGTCCGCCTTGTCTGAGTTGCGTTTCAATATAAGGATAAAGTGCTTGTATTGCAGCAATCGAATCAATAATTGGCGTATCATCGCCAAAGATTTGCTGATCAATTTGGGTTAAGAGCATCGGATTTTGGTAAGCTTCTCGCCCTACCATCACTCCATCAACATAATTTAAATGCTGTTTGATCTCTTCAATGGTTTTAATGCCACCATTTATGGCAATAGTTAACTGCGGATAATCACGCTTTAGTTGATAAACTCGTTCATAATCAAGAGGTGGCACTTCTCGATTCTCTTTGGGACTGAGTCCGGAAAGCCATGCTTTGCGAGCATGCACAATAAATATTGTGGTATATGGCATAACTTTTTCAATAAATTCACATAAAAATGCATAACTATCTTGGTTGTCAATACCAATGCGAGTTTTTACCGTCACAGGTATATTGACCTCTTGTCGCATAGCTTCAACACAATTTGCCACTAAATCAGCTTTAGCCATTAAACAAGCACCAAACATACCATTTTGAACACGATCCGATGGACACCCTACATTAAGATTAATCTCAGCATATCCTCGCTGCTCAGCTAAATTTGCGCACCTCGCTAATGCAATGGGATCACTGCCACCTAATTGTAAACTCAACGGCTGTTCCTGACTATTAAAAGCAAGATAATCGCCTTTACCATACAAAATTGCGCCGGTAGTGACCATTTCGGTATAGAGTAAGGTTTGTTTGGTCAATATACGATGAAAATAACGACAATGTTTGTCAGTCCAATCTAGCATGGGGGCAATAGAAAAGCGGTTTAATGTGGATTTTTTATACAAACCTACCTCGGTATAGATAAATAAAGCGCTATTTTAACTTCCATTTTTTTATTGTACAACAGTTTATAATATAAGGCAGAATATGCATTTAGTTTAGTTGCGGTCTTTGTGATAAAAAGACTTTATTCAATCTATTAAAAATTTGTTGAATATTGAAAATATATATTAATTGGTTTTATATAAATAGTTCTTTTTTCTTATTATGCATTTTAATTACATTGGTAATCATCGCTTATGTAGGTTACGACAGTCGACCTAGTTTTAAACATTGACTTAAATGATAAAGAAGAAAGACCTCGCAAAATTGCGAGGTCTTTTTGAGGATTTTATTCTGATTGCGACTCTTCAGGTGTTTTAGATGGTTGTGAATTAATTGATTCGCTATCATCAGATTTGATATTGATTGGATCTGAAATACCTTGTTGGTTCATCTCTTCTAGTGATAATGAGCCTTCTAAAGATGAAGTCTTGATATCAGTAACAACACCCATTTCGTTAAAATAAATAGCATAATTAATTTGGCTTACTTTGCCATGTTGTGGCTGTTGACGGAAAACATAGTACCAAACATTACCACCAAAAGCGGAAGTTAACATTGGCGAACCCATGATAAATACAACCTGATCTTTGGTTTGACCAACTTGTAATAATTCTATTGCTTCTGGCGATACATAGTTACCTTGATTAATATCAGGTCTATAAACTAAGCGGTCAGCAAGAGAACAACCAGTCAGCGATATACTAGTCATAATTGCAAGCAGAATAAGTTTACGAAACGGCATCTAAATTAATCCATTCAAATATATAATAATGCTTATTATCGCTGATATTTCAACTAAGCGCTAGATAAAGTAGCAAAAATATTGAGAATCATGTGATAAAAAGTATAATTATATTGATGAGAATTAACAGCTATTAATATTTTACTACTTATCTCTAATGTTAATGCTCTATAATGAAAAGCTATTCTCAACAAATGATAGGTAAAAAATGAAATTAGATACGATAGAGCAAAAAGCAAGTTATGCAATTGGTCTTCAAATTGGCCAACAATTAAAAGAATCAGGCTTACGTAATTTAGAGCTAAATGCATTAAAACTCGCTATGGAAGATGTATTAAATGGTAATCAACCGGCTTTACCTTTACAGGAACTACATGATGCACTTCGCCATGTTCATGAAGAAGCGGCTAAAGAAAAAGCAAAACAAGCTGAAAAAATTGCCCAAACCGGTAAAGACTTTTTAGCTGAGAATCTCAAAAAAAATGGCATTAAATCGACAGAATCTGGTTTGCAATATGAAGTCATTAAACAAGGCAACGGTGTACTTCCTAAGGCAACCGACCGTGTTCAAGTTCATTATACTGGACAGTTAATTGATGGTACGGTGTTCGATAGTTCTGTTGAACGTGGGCAACCAGCTGAATTCCCTGTTAATGGTGTGATTCGTGGTTGGGTCGAAGCATTGCAATTAATGCCTGAAGGTTCAAAGTGGCGTTTATATATTCCTCAAGAATTAGCCTATGGTTCACAAGGAGCTGGAGCGTCTATCCCGCCTTATAGCGCACTGATTTTCGATGTGGAATTATTAAAAGTTCTATAAGTATACATGGACGCATTTGCGTCCATTTTTATTTCATTCAATGATTATTTATTTTCGGTAAAAAACAAGAGCAAAAAGCTGCCATTAAGAGTAGGACACTAGCTGCACCAAAGGCAATATAATGAGTATGCCAATTGTCATATGCCCATCCACCTAACCACGAACCAATCATCGCCCCAATTTGATGTCCAAGATATGTTAATCCAGAAAGCAACCCTACAATTTTAACGCCATAAATATCAGCACTAATGGCACTTGATAACGATAAAGCCCCAGCCCAAACTAATCCGCCAAGTAATGCGATGGTATAGAGTTGCCACCTAGTTGAGACAATTACTAATGCGATAAAACCAAGTCCTCGGACTAAATAGATCATTGCTAATACTAATTTTTGTTGTACCATATCCGAAATAAAACCTAGCACCAATGTACTGAAAATTGCCACTAATCCGATTAAACCTATTCCAGAAGAACTAGTAATGGAATCAAAACCGTGATCGACTAACATAGGTACGCCATGTGTACCAAGTAAATTCATGCTAAACCCACAAGTAAATAATCCAAAACTAAGCAACCAGAAAGGACGTGTTTTTAACACCTGATTTAAGGTTATATCATTTTTAAAATTTTGACGACCGTCTGGTGTAGTTACCTCAATATGATTATCCTTCATGATAAAAATAGCTATAGGTAATGCTAAGAGCATAAAAAACAGAGAAAATCCGACTAAAGTAAATTGCCAGCCATATAGCGGAATAAAATAAGCAAATACAGGTAACATTACTGCAATGCCAGCCATACTCCCACTAGAAAGAATAAATAGTGCAAGACCTCTATGTTTGGTAAACCAACGAACAACAATAGGGGTAAAACTAACTGAACCGACAAATGAGGTGCCAAAAGATAAAGCTATTCCAAAAGAAAAGAAAAAGTTCCAATAGTCTTTTACATTAGCAGACCAAACAGTTGAGATAATAATAATAATTGAACCTAATAGTAATACAAATCGTGTACTATATTTACTTACTAAATATCCCGCTATCGGCATGGCTATACCAGAAAAAAGCATACCTATAGCAATAATACTTGATAAAGCACTTCGACTAAAATGTAGATCATTAGCAATAGGTAGAAAAAACACGCCCATACTCATGCGCAGCCCACTAGAAAGTAAGGTTAAAACTGCCGCGGCAATTACAATATTCCAACCAAAAAACCATCGACTATGCACTTTAATTTCCTATTAGCCTTAATATAAACAATTTGAAAAGTATATCACTTTGTTTAAGTATATAACTTAAAAGATTTCCGCTATAATAATTATTAATAAATATCCAATGGAAAGTTAAGGAAAGTTATATGTCTACAAATATGATTCGTATCGCTATTGCTGGAGCTGGTGGAAAAATGGGGAGACAACTCATTCAATCCGTATCGCAAATTGAAGGTGTTACTTTAGGTGCTGCTTTTGAAAGAGAAGGATCATCATTAATTGGTAGTGATGCTGGTGAACTTGCTGGAATTGGAGCCTGTGGAGTAAAAGTGGCTGATGATTTACAACAGGCGAAAGACAATTTTGATGTCCTAATCGATTTTACTCGTCCAGAAGGCACTTTTGCTCATTTAAATTTTTGCATTGAAAATAAAAAAATGATGATTATCGGTACTACCGGTTTTGATGAAACCGGCAAACAAACTATTGCAACTGCCGCTAAGCAAATTGGTATCGTGTTTGCCGCAAATTTTAGTGTTGGCGTGAATTTAGTACTTAAGTTACTTGAAAAAGCGACTAAAATTATGGGTAATTACACCGATATCGAAATTATAGAAGCCCATCATCGTCATAAAGTTGATGCACCTTCTGGAACTGCACTAGCTATGGGTGAAGCGATTGCCGATACTCTAGGTTGTAATTTAAATGATCGCGCTGTTTATTGTCGGGAAGGACATACAGGTGAAAGGCCAAAAGGAGCTATTGGGTTTGCAACCATTCGTGCTGGTGATATCGTTGGTGAACATACCGCTGTATTTGCTGACATTGGCGAAAGAGTCGAAATCAGCCATAAAGCTTCTAGCCGAATGACATTTGCAAATGGAGCAGTGCGGGCAGCATTATGGCTTGCCAAGCAACCAGTAGGACTTTATGATATGCGTGATGTGCTAAATTTGAACAACCTATAGTATTAACTATGTCGGATGAAATTTGGATGCGTCATGCATTAAAATTGGCCAAACACGCAGAGTCACTAGGTGAGATCCCTGTTGGAGCAGTCATTGTTGATGAAAATAACCGAATCATTGGCGAAGGTTTTAATCAATCAATAATTAATCATAATCCAACTGCTCATGCGGAAATTATGGCAATTGAACAAGCCGGTCAATTCATACAAAATTACCGATTAGTTAATACAACTTTGTATGTTACCCTTGAACCTTGCATTATGTGTGCCGGTGCAATAATTCATAGCCGCATCCAACGCGTTGTCTATGGTGCAAGGGATTATAAAACCGGTGCTGCCGGTTCTTATATTGACATTCTTACAAGACCAGGAATCAATCATTATGCCCAAATCACCAGTGCTGTGTTGGCTGATGAGTGTAGTTTAATGTTAAGCACTTTTTTTCAGAAACGCCGTCAACAAAAAAAGCAGAAAAAACAAACTATTCTTAAAACAATTAAAGATCCATTTAATATTTAAATACAATGCTTTAAATCATTTCTTATTTAATTAATAAAAAGTTAGTTTTGTTATTCTTTTTACCTGTGAAAATTGCTAAAATCTTGTCTGATTTTTTTAAAAGTACACTGAGCATTATTAATGAAAAAATACACTTTAGAAACCATGATATCGGCAGAAGATATCCAAACACGAGTAAATAAATTAGGTCAACAAATTAGCCAAGATTATGCACATAGTCAAAATGAACTTATATTAATTGGTTTATTAAGAGGTTCGTTTATTTTTATGGCTGATTTAAGCCGCGCAATTACCGTCGGTCATGAAGTCGATTTTATGACAGCGTCAAGTTATGGTAACGCAGTGGTAAGTAATCGAGATGTCAAAATATTAAAAGATTTAGATGAAGATATCCGTGATAAAGATGTGTTAATAGTCGAAGATATTATTGATACAGGTAATACACTTAGTAAAGTGATGGCGATATTAAAATTACGTCATCCTCGTAGTATTGAAATTTGTACATTATTAGATAAACCATCGCGTCGTGAAGTAATAGTACCAGTTAAATATATCGGATTTTCTATTCCTGATGAGTTTGTGGTTGGCTATGGAATAGATTACGCACAACATTACCGCCATTTACCTTATATTGGACATGTAAAATTACTTGAATCTTAAACATTATCGAGGTGTATGTGTCACGATTTTCTCGCTCATTATGCTTACTTTTAATGGTAACAGCTGCATCGACTTATGCAAATATGAAGTTATCAATAAAAGGGTTATCAGGAGAACTTGCAGAAAATGTCGACGCTCGCCTTTCTTTGATTTCGCCAGATAAAATTAATACTACCCCAAACTTTAAACATTATTTTGAAAGTGAAACCCAAAAAGCACTTCGTGCTTTAGGCTATTACTCACCTACTTTTGAATATGATCAAACCGATCCTAAAGTTTTAGTTGTAAAAATCTTACCTGGTCAACCTGTTAAAATCAAACAATTAAATATCAACCTTTATGGTGAGGGTAAACAGGATAAAGATTTTCAAGAACTATTAATAACACAGCTACCCAAAATTGACGATGTGCTAAATCATGGTACTTATGAGAATTTTAAAAAAGGTTTACAAAATATAGCGTTAAAAAAAGGGTATTTTGACGCAGATATGCCTACACATCAATTGGCCGTTGCTCAATTTGAGCATCAAGCTTTTTGGAATATTGACTTTGATACAGGTAAACGTTATAAGTTTAGTGTAGTGAAATTTCCAAATGCAAAAATCCGTCAGGATTATCTCCAAAATATTGTGCCGTTTAAAGAAGGTGACAAATATTCCGCTGAAGATTTATCATTATTAAACCGACGTCTTAGTTCAACCAATTGGTTTAATTCTGTAGTGGTTACCCCAGATTTTCCTCATCTTACAGAGGATAAAGCATTACCAATCGAAGTGGTGACCACCCCTCGCAAAAAAAATGCAATGGACTTAGGTTTGGGGTTTTCTACCGATAATGGGGTGCATGGTAAAATTGGCTGGAGCAAACCTTGGATTAATAGTCGCGGCCAGAGTTTTCAAAGTAGTCTTTCTCTCTCATCGCCGGAACAAATTATTACCATGAGTTATAAAATACCATTAAAAAAAGCCCCTATTGAACAGTATTACACCATCCAAAGCGGTTATAAAAAAATCGATAACAACGATACTGATTCACGGTCCTATACTTTAGGTGTACTTCGTAATTGGGATAACTTTGACGGTTGGCAAACCGCGCTAGGTTTTAATGTATTACGCGATGACTTTGCGCAAGGTGACGACAGTTTCAAAACTTTCTTATATTATCCTTCACTTAGTATCACCCGTATACGTAATGACGGTAACTTATTACCTATGTGGGGTGATTCTCAACGTTATTCGGTTGAAGGCGCGGCTCGAGCTTTAGGATCCGATATTAATTTAGTGCGTTTTCAAACTCAACAAACTTGGATTCGTTCAATTAGCCATTCACATCGTTTTATAGCTCGAGGTACTTTCGGCATTATTCAAGCAAGTAATTTTGAACGGGTTCCGCCCTCTTTTAGATTTTTTGCTGGTGGTGATCGCAGTATTCGAGGATATAGCTATCAATCTATATCGCCAAAAGATAAAAAAGGCAAATTAAAAGGGGCTTCAAAGCTGATAACTGGTTCGGCTGAATATCAATATAATGTTACTGGTTCTTGGTGGGGAGCAGCATTTATTGATACCGGTGAAGCGATAGATAAAGTCGATAAGACTAAATTTTATACTGGTGCCGGTTTAGGTATTCGTTGGGCTTCACCAGTTGGTCCAATTAAATTCGATCTAGCAACACCTCTTGACCGAAAAGATAAAGGCTCTATACATCTATATATTGGTTTGGGAAGCGAATTATAATATGGCAAAAAATCCAAATAGTGTAAAAAAGGCTAAAAAAATTAAGCGAATACGAAAATGGAAAAAACGTAGCATTGCTGTGTTATCTATTTTTGTTTTTCTTATTACATTTATTATTTTGATGATCTATACCAGTCTGGGTGTAAAACTAACAACTTATGTACTCAACAAATTTTTACCCGAATTGAAAATAGAACAAGTAGATGGTACTTTTCATAATTTACATATTCAAGGGCTTTCACTTGAACTACCTGGCGTCAATGTTAAAGTAAAAGATGCAAAATTTAAATTGACTGGTTCATGTTTAATCCAGACTAAAGTTTGTGTTAAACAATTTAATGCCGATGGTGTAAGCGTTATCATTAATACCGATCAACTTAAACGTTCTACCGAAAAAACAATTCCTGAAAAACGAAATACAATCAAGTCACCACTACCAATTGATCTCAAGAAAACCCACATTACTAATGTCACCGTAAAAGTCAATGATATGCAATTTAGCATGTCAGATTTCAAAGGTAAAGCTAGATGGGTTAATGAAAAGATTTATGTATATCCTTCGGTTGCAATGGATCTCCATGCAATATTTGCTGATTATAATAACAATACGAATAAATCTACTTCATCAAATGATGGTATAGCGTTAAATCAAAAAATTAACCAAATATTTAATCAACCATTAATTAAGTCACTACCACAAGTTAGTATTCCATTAGATTTTGATGTTACTAGTTTGATAGGAAACAATTGGTTATTACATATTGGTGGGCAAGATTATCACTTTAATCAGATCAGTATCAAAACAGATATGATTAATAATCATATTATAGTAAAACAAGTTGAAACTGATACTATAACACCCTACGGCAGTGGCCATGCTTCAGTATCAGGTCTGATTACCTTAGGGGATGATTGGCCTATTTTTGCTCTAGTAAAAGCGGATACTGAAAATAATCATCTTAACGGACAGTTTTCAGGTAAATTACTAGGCCAGCTCTCAACTTATACAAATATTAACGGATTAAATCAAATTAATGTTGATGGACACATTAATTTGATTGAAAAATATTTACCATTAATGGTAAAAGTGGATGGAAAACATATTCAATGGCCAATTGAAGGAAAACCACAATATCAATTTGATAATTTCGATATCACTTTAGATGGAAGCGTTGAAAAATACAATATGTCAGCCAAAGGGACTATTAAAGGTGAAAGTTTACCTGATACGAGCCTTGACATTATTGGTGATGGAACTAACCAATCAGCATCCTTTAAGCATGCAAATATCAATTTACCTCAGGGTGAAATTAATATTTCTGGCCAATTAGATTGGCAAAAAGCACTTAAATGGGATACTAGTGTTAAACTCAATAAGGTTGATCTCACCAAAGAGTTACCTAACCATCCTATTCGTTTAACAGGACAATTAAAAACTACTGGAACAATCGATGATGATTCATGGCTAGTGAATATTCCAGATATGCAATTAAAAGGCAATATTAAACAAGCAAACTTTTCAGCGAATGGCAATCTATTTATCGATTCTAACCATGCTCTGTCAGCCAATAATCTTGCAATTGTTTGGGGCAAAAACCAAATTGATATTAATGGCTCTACGGATAAAGGCAATTTAAATGCCAAATTTAATTTAAATGCTCTATCATTATTATTAGATAACCTCAATGGTGCTGTCGTAGGTAATATTAAAATGACAGGAAATAGCACTTCACCGATTATTGATACAAATTTAGATATTAATGGATTAAATTATGAAACTATTTCGGTAGCCAAAGCCAACCTTTCTGGTAAGGTTCAATATAACAATCAACTCAGTGGACAAATAAAGTTAGTCGGTCAAAATATTGATATTGCAACTCAAAGTATAAAAAAAGCAAATATCGAACTTTCCGGTAATGAAGCTCATCACAATTTAACCGTCAACTTTGATGGAGATCCTATTTCCATGGTAACGTCATTAACAGGAGAACTTGATAAAGAACATACTAAATGGACCGCAAGTATACCGCGTAGTTTACTAACGTTAGGTGATCATACGCGTTGGCAGTTAGCAAAACCTATCAGTCTTTCTTATGAAATAAGTAACGTAATCCCAACTATTGGAGCTCATTGTTGGCGTAATAATAATTCAAGTATTTGTTTAGATAAATCATTCTCTATTGCACCGAATAACGAAACATCAATTACCTTAAAAGATATTGATCTAGCTAGGTTATCCATTCCAAATGATGGTGAAACTAAAATTGATGGTTTTATAAATGGTAAAGCAACTATTAAATTTAATGACACTAGCAAAATTCCATACATTAAAGCAAATATAACTAGCAATAAAGTTTATGTAAAACAGATGATCACTAATCAAACCTTACCAATTCCGTTTGATTTATTTAATATCAATGCAGAATTTAATGAACAACAAGCTAAGTTAGATTGGCGTTTTAGTTTAAATAAATTAGGTAAAATAACTGGTGATTTATTAATTAAAGATCCTACCGCGAAAAAAGAGTTAAGTGGTCAACTCAACATTGATAACTTAGCATTAGCAATCATTAATCCATTATTAAATAAAGACGAGTACGCCAAGGGAGCCATCAATGGTAATATTAAATTTTCTGGTTCATTAATGGACCCCATCTTGAATGGTGCTATTAATTTAAGACACAGTGATATTAAAACTTATCAACTACCAATTGATCTGAAATCTGCGATGGTCGATATAAAATTTAATGGCAAATCATCAACCTTAAAAGGCGTATTAGCTACTAAATCAGGAAATATTAATATTAATGGCCAAGCGAGTTGGAATAACTTTGAAAAGTGGCAAGCTAATATAAATGTCAATGGTGCAGCTATGGAGGTTACTGTACCTCCAATGATTGTCATGTCAGTTATTCCAGATATTAAGATAGAAGCAACTCAAGATGAACTAACCGTGCTTGGTAAAGTTTCGATTCCAAAAGGAAAAATTACCGTTGATTCACTTCCTCCTTCAAGTATTGATGTTTCACCAGATGAAGTAATGTTGGATAGGAATTATAAACAAATTCAAGTGCAAAAATTTGGTATGAAAATTAATAGTCACATTGAAATTAATGTTGGTGATAAAGTAACAGTAGATGCATTTGGTTTAAACGCATCATTAAAAGGAAAATTAATCGCAACACAAACTAATAAAGGATTAGATTTACATGGTGAAATTCTAATTCCTAATGGTCGATTCCATGCCTATGGCCAAGACTTAATCATCAATAAAGGCGTTATCACTTTCTCAGGTCCAACCGATCAAGCCATATTAAACATTGAAGCAATACGAAATCCTGATTCTATGGATAATAGCAATATAACCGCCGGAATTCGCGTCAAAGGATCAACACAAGATCCGAAGATTGAAATTTTCTCTGATCCAGCCATGTCGCAGCAAGAAGCCCTTTCTTATTTGATTCGTGGACAAGGGCTTGATAGTTCCGATCAGAGTGATAATGATATGATGACCGCGTTTTTAATTGGAGTTGGAACAGCAAAAACCGGAAAATATATTGGTGATATCGGCGATGCTTTTGGAATTAAGAACCTCACTTTAGATACTCAAGGTGCAGGCAATAATTCAAAAGTAGTAGTGAGTGGTTATATTTTGCCGAATCTACAATTAAAATATGGTGTTGGCATTTTCGACTCATTAGCAACCTTTACCTTGCGATATAGATTGTTACCTAATTTATATGTGGAAGCAGCCTCTGGTTTAGCTCAAACATTAGATCTTATTTATCAATTTGAATTTAATTAATTTTGATATACGATTTAGTTCGCCATATTGGCGGACTAAATTAAGATTTACTGCCAATAAGCATTTCTCGTTTTAACCCAAATCCTTTACGCTTTTTAATATTGAAACCAGCATTAATTAAATTACGTCGAACAAAACCTGCCGCTGTAAACGTAGAAAAAGAACCGCCTTTACTGGTTAAATCATAGCACTGTTTAAATAATGATTCTGACCACATATCTGGATTTTTGGCTGGCGAAAAACCATCAAAAAACCATGCATCAATAAAACTATTTTGTTGAACCAAGAAATCGGCAAAGCAGCTTATATCGTCATAGCATATCAACAAATTCGCTTCTTCTAAGCTATCAACATCAGATCTTTTTAAAGAGTCTTGTAATTGCTTAGCTAGAGGCCATAATGCATCATTGTGATTAATGACTTTATTATGAATTTTTGACATCTCGCTGGCAGATAGAGGATATTTTTCAACACTAAAAAAATTTAATTTTTTCAAATTACTATTTGGATTTTTTTGTCTAAATTGTTTAAACGTTTGCCAAGTAATTAAAAAACTTAAACCTGAACCAAAACCAGTTTCACCAATAGTAAACGTCTCTTGCTGATGTTGTAAAAATCTGTCATATAAACAATTCCCTTCAATAAAAACATAACGAGTTTCATCTACTGCACCGTCAGTATTAAAATAAACATCATCAAAGTAACGGGAAATTGGAATTTGATTATCATTCCAAATGATAGTTGATTCGTGCATAAACATCCTTTAAAGCGATATTTAACAAACTGTATATTCATATAGATTACGTATATAATACGCTAAGTTAACTTGTGAGGTAAATTATGGTTTTTCTTTTTCGTTTAATCTTTGTGTTATTTATTGGCATTATAACTTGTGTACTAGGGGTTATATTTTGCTTATTCAATCCTCGCAATCCCAAAAATGTGGCTAGATTTGCTCATCTTTTTAGTTTTTTCTTTAAACCATTATTAGGGGTAAAAGTTGATACTCGTAAATATCCTGAAATTGAAAAGTTAGGTAGCTGTGTATTTATCGCCAATCACCAAAACAATTATGATATGGTGGTAGCTGCTGATATTGTACAACCAAAAACCGTTACGGTGGGTAAAAAAAGCCTTGCTTTTATTCCCTTTTTTGGACAACTTTATTACCTCACTGGCAATATTTTGATTGATCGTAATAATAAATCAAAAGCTCGAGATACCATTAACCTAGTTGTTAACGAAATAAAAAAACGTGGAATATCAATATGGATGTTCCCCGAAGGTACCCGAAGTCGTGGGCGAGGATTATTACCATTTAAAACTGGTGCTTTTAAAGCTGCTATTGCCGCTGGCGTTCCTATTGTGCCGATTTGCGTATCAGATACCAATAATATAAAACTTAACCGCCTTAATAATGGCCATATGATCGTTGAAATGCTTCCGCCAATTGAAACTAAGAATCTACGTAAAGAAGATGCTAGAATATTAATGGAAGAGTGCTATCAATTGATGTCAGAAAAAATTGCCCAAATTAATTTAGAAGCGACTAAATTAAATAAAAAATTATTAAAATAATAATTATCTACTATGACTAAAATCGATCGTAATTTTGATGATATCAGCCATAAATTCGCTAAAAATATTTATGGAACAAACAAAGGCAAGATTCGCGAAGCTATTGTTTGGCAAGAGCTAGAAAATATATTAGCTAGCTATCCAACAAATAAACCATTAACTATTTTAGATGCAGGCGGTGGACAAGGTCAGATTGCTTGTCGATTAGCAAAATTAGGTCATAATATTACTGTTTGTGATATTTCTGAGCAAATGCTCGAATTAGCAAAAAAGCAAGCCGATCAAGAAAATGTAAGCTTAAATTTTATTCATTGCCCTATTCAAGATCTGAATCAATTTATTGAAACGCAATTTGATATTGTGATTTGTCATGCCGTTTTAGAATGGGTAGCTGAGCCAATCCAAATAATCCAATCTTTAAAGAAACATCTTAAACAAGATGGCTATTTATCTTTAATGTTTTATAACTACCACGGGCTATTATTTAAAACAGTAACTTTAGGTAATTTTGGTTACACTCAATCGGGACTGGCCAAACGCAAAAAGAAAACCTTATCACCTGATTATCCCCGCGATCCAAATCACGTGTATCAATGGTTAAACCAACAAAATTTTGAGATCATAAATAAAACTGGGATTCGGGTCTTTCACGACTATTTAACCAATAAGTCAAAAGCCGAAACACATTTCTCAGAGTTATTAGAAATTGAAAAACAGTTTTGCCAAACTGAACCCTATCTCAGTTTGGCAAGGTATATTTTAGTTACCGCAAAAATTAATAATAACTAATTTATAGAAAATAATAGGGGAAGTATATTCCTTTACACTCCCCTATTTTCTTAGAAGAAAATGGCATTAACAATTAATAATGTCACTGTTCCTGCGGCCCATAATACCGTTGAAGTAATACTCCAAACTTTAATTTGTTCTTTAACTTCTGTTACCCCTAATGAACGATTAACTACCCAAAAATAAGCATCATTGAAGTGAGAAAACATAAAAGAACCAATTGAGCACCCTAACCCGGCCATAATTGGATTTACACCTAAGGTGCCAATCATTGGTGCAGTAATACTGGCTGCGGTAATCATGGCAACTACACCAGAACCTTGAATTAAGCGAATCAAAGTTGAAATCGTCAATGGTAACAAAATACCAGGCACACCAATTTTAACAATATATTCAGCAATAATTTGACCTGTTCCTGAGTCACGTAACACCATTCCTAAAGCGCCACCACCGCCAATAACCAGCAATATAATACCAGCAGAGCGAATTGAATTTTCCATTTGATGTACAACATCTTTTCGAGGAAATGAGTTAGTTAATGCCATGATAGCAATTAATAATCCAATGCCTACAGCTACAATTGGGTGTCCAATTGTTTTTAACATAATGGCAATCGAACTATCCCATTTCATTTCATTTACTAAAGTGGCGGTTAATATCAAAATAATCGGAGTTACAATTGGCGCAAACGATGCTAATGCACTTGGTAAGTGTTGATCATCCTCTAAATTTTGCGAAGTAACAGTCAAACGTTCACGGGTAAAGTTCTCACCATCCTCTGTTGGAATTTGATAAATACTACGACCAACATGGCGAGTATAAATAAATCCAGCAATAGTAATAGGTATAGCCACAACCATTGCCCATAGCATATATTCACCAAGGCCAATACCAAATTGTGAAACAACACCAAATGGTCCTACCGCTGGTGGAATCATACTGTGGCTAATAACTAGACCCATAGCCAATGTTGAACCAAGTCCGACGACAGATTTACCTGTACTACGAGAAATTGCTTTCACTAATGGTAATAGAACGATAAATGCTGAATCACAAAATACAGCTAAACTTACTAATAAACCGATAATGACTAATGCTAACTCTTCCCTGCCTTTTCCTAAAAGGTTAATAAAAACTTGAGCCATTTTTTGTGCAGCACCACTCATCTGCAAAACTGACCCCATCATAACGCCAAAACCAATAACGATCCCTATGTTACCGAGCGTATTACCAAAGCCTTTACTAATCGTTGCGATCATAAATTCACCAGGCATACCACCCAGTGAGCCAGTAATTAAAGCGGATATAATCAATGCAGGAAATGCCTGAATTCTTGTCTTTAAAATCATAAATAGTAACAAAGTAATTGCAACGAGTAAGCCGGCAACCATTCGCCAGCTGCTCTTCTCAATACTATGTAAACTTCCTAGATAAAAAACAATTAATCCGACAACCACTAAAATAATGCCATTTAATAAGACATAAGGATAAAGTGATTTATTATTATTTTCTTTTTTAGACATATGCAAACCCTCCTTCGATAATGACATAATCATTACCGAAAAATAAATTGTTATAAGTAATAATAGCTACTTATTAACGTTTGAAATTCGGTGCGTATAGCGCAGCTAAACGTATAGCCTCAATCAAACTCACTGGATTAGCGATTCCTTTTCCGGCAATATCATTTGCTGTCCCATGGTCAACAGATGTACGAAGAATCGGCATTCCATTAGTGATAGAAATGGTACGATGAAAATCCACCATTTTCGTTGCAATATGACCTTGGTCATGATACGGAGATAAAACAGCATCATAGCCGCCACCCATAGCAAAATGGAAAACACTATCAGCCGGTTTAGGACCATTAATATCAATCCCTTGTTTACGGGCCATTTCAATACCGGGTAATAGAACATCATCATCCTCATGACCAAAAAGGCCATGCTCTCCGCAATGTGGATTAATACCGGCAACCGTCATTCTAGGTTTATTGATCCCCAATTTAACCAATGCATCATTACAACGAATAGCATAATCACAGACTCTTTCTGGCGTTAATGATTCAATGGCTTTGACTAGTGCTAAATGACGAGTTAAGAAAAACACCCGCAAATCTCGAACTTGAAACATAGTAAGCGGGTCTTGACTACCGGTAAGATCTGCTAATATCTCGGTATGACCAATATAGTTAACATTACCAGCTTTAAGTGATTCTTTATTGATAGGCGTTGTTGCAATGGCATCAAGTTTTTTTTCCATAGCAAGCTCTGTGATAACTTTAATATAGTTGAATGCAGCTTGACCGCATTGCCCTTCAATTTGGCCAATTTTAAACGTATCATAATTTAATTCGCCACACTGAATAAGATTTAATACATTAGGTTTATCTTGTATTTGAGTTAGATCGGTAATTTCATTAATCTGTAAGTTAACTTTTGAAAACTTACACGCATCAGCTAACACCTTTTTATCGCCAGTTACCAGTACACATCCATATTCATAGGTTTCTGGTGCTGCAATACTTTTCACGACAATTTCAGGACCTATACCAGCAGGATCTCCCATAGGGACTCCGATTAAACAACGACGTTTCATTTATTACTCCTTTAAAATTACTCAAAATTTGCTCAACTTATGTTGTTTTATCTAAGTTGAACTAGTTATAAGGTATTAATGCTTCAAGCTTTCATGTGATGAAATCTTGGTACTCAAATAATCGATACAATGGACTAACGTATTATCGTTACCGACAAATCCACCTTTCGTTACTATCGAATAACCATCACATTTCCCACCGACAAGGTGTCCATAAACCGTTAATGGTTCAACTTCATCTTTAAGTAAGAAACCACTACTTCCTAATCGATTTACAACATTTACCGTGACATCTCCACCACTGGTATAAATACCTCTAATAATAGATTCAGGGTGGAATAAGACTTGAGCAGTTATTTCGGCAATAGCTTGATTCAAGGTATTACTAATTTCACTCATACTCATATTATTGTTAGCAGCTAACTTGGCTAAATCACAAACATGCTCTGGCATTTCAACGGTATCAATGCCGATCACATCAAATTGATCAACCTTTTCCAGTAATTTATCTACAATTGGTTTAGCTTTCTTGATGTCTTTAGAAATTTCTATCAATTCATCAACCAATATCGTTTCTAACCAAACTTTTCGGTCATATTTCAATTTTCTTATTTGTCTTTGAGTAAGATCAGACACACTACCTATTGCGACAAACACTTTGTTGGCCATCTTTCGTTCTGATGAATAACGTAGATCGGCAAATTGGGCAGTAAATGGCCCCGGATCAACACAAAAAACAGGCAAATTAACATTATTTGCTGCTTGCGCTATCACACTAATGTCGGTATCCGTAGTAGCATCAAATATGACAATACGACCACCTTGTTGATATATTTGTTTTAAACGCTGCTCAATTCTATCTTTACCTTCTAAAACATCCTTGAGAGTAATATGTGAGACAGGATATCGAGATTGGCAACGAAATAATTCTAAAATTGAAGACTCCGTCATCGGATTTTTAGGATCATTACGCATTGCTGTATTCTGTAATGGCACACCATTAACTAATAAAGAACCGCCAACACAAATTCGATCACTAGATGGATACACAGGTACAACCAAAGCCATAAGATTAGGGTCATTGTCAATAACCGCATCAACTTCTGCCCCTAGATTACCTCGCAACGTTGAGTCTATACGTTTACTGATTAAAGGTTGATATTTACTAAACTGGCTTATGCAATCGACAACCCGTGAATACGCTTCTTTATAAGGTATTGAACGTGAATCAGTTGCAAACGAAATCACATCAAATCTAGAAAGATCTTCATTAAATTTTTCTAAACATGTAATTGCATTAAACCCTTTTTTGCTTAATAAAGCACAGGTAGCATTAGCACCTGTCAAATCATCAGCTACAACGGCAACTTTCATATTTTTGCTTCCTCTCAAAAATTAAGCTCACTAAATGAACTTTTATACATCTACCAAAATTAACTAAATATTAGTTACATCAGTTAATAAATATATTTAATGTCCTGTTTTATTAATTGTTTTTCAAAATTACTAGGAAATTGTTTTTCAGTTATAAGATAATTAAATCGATTTAAATCGCAGATTTTAAAACGACATCTAAGCCCCAATTTACTGCTATCAACCAAAAGAACCGATTGAATAGATCTAGATAATGCCATCCATTTACAGTCAGCTTTAATCTGTGTTGTGGTCAATGCACCATCTTCTAGATTAAAACCATCCGCACCAATAAAGGCTAAATCAATAACCTGTTCTGAAAGATACTTCATGGCTTGAGTGTTATAAGCTGAGGCATTTGTAGTTTGTATTTCACCAGGACAAATAATCGTATTCACTTCTGGCCGAGAAGATAACTCCAAGGCCACATGTAAATCTAAAGTAATTACTGTAATTGGAACATTGATATTCAAGGCAAATTCACGCATCGTCGTTCCTGCATCAATAAAAATTACCATCCCTGGTTGTAATAAACTTACCGCTATTTTCCCTACTCTTTTCTTCCCTTCAGAAAATCGATTTTGTTTGATGTCATAAAGGGGGGTACCATTTAAAAAACTTCTTTTTATTTCACCTCCATACGATACTTTTATTAATCCTTTTTCTTGTAAAAGTTTTAAGTCCCGTCTGATGCTCATATGAGAAACGGAAAATAAATTAGATAGTAAATTGATGTTGGCAACATCATATTCATCTAAGTACTCTAAAATTCTTTTATATCTTGGTAGTTCTTGTTTCATAGCGAGTTTCCCAATTAAGTTGGCGTCATTGTAGTAATAAAATAATCAACAAAATGTTAATCTTTTAACACTTTCACAACCGGGTTTAACAAATGTGATCTGAATCAAACTTTCACTTTTTCTTAGTTAGTTTTTTGTGAATCAATAAAATTATCTTCAGTTTTATGCATACAATTTCTATATCTACTAATGCAAGCTTCATCAGAGTTAATTTAATTTATAAATAAGGATAATTTGGATATGGCAACAAAATCAGAAGGTTTTCAAGTATGCAAAAATGAAACGTTACAACTAGCCAAACAAGTTCTAAAACAAGAGGCTGCAGCAATAGAAGAAATTGTTAACTCAATTAATGAAACTTTTTTCCATGCTGTAGAATTAATTTTGCATACCAAAGGAAGAGTTATCGTGACAGGAATGGGAAAACCTGGTTATATTGCTCGTAAACTTTCAGCTACATTTATGAGCACAGGTACTCCATCTTTTTATCTACATCCAGCCGAAGCTATTCACGGTGATTTAGGTTGCATTACTAAAGATGACACCATTATTGCCCTCTCAAACAGTGGAGAAACAGCCGAAATTGTGAATATTTTACCGATAATAAAACAAATTAATATTCCGTTAATCTCAATTTGTGGTAATCCATTATCAACCTTAGCTCGCTTTGCAACCTACAATTTAGATGCCCATGTAGACCAAGAAGCATGCCCTCTCAATTTAGCACCAACAACAAGTACAACGGTAGAATTAGCCTTAAGTGATGCACTAGCAATATCAGTGATGCATGAAAAGAAATTTAGCTCACAAGATTTTGCTTTTTATCATCCAGGCGGAAATCTAGGCCAAATACGTTTAATGACAGTGCAACAGTTAGTTGAAAAACATAATAGAAAGGTTGCTATTACTGCAGAAAAATCTATTTCTGACGCTATTTTTGCTATGACGAATTCGGGGATAGGTGCTGTTGCAATAGTTGATAACAACAATGTATTACTTGGCATAATTACCGATGGGGATATTCGTAGACAATTACAGTATCAGCCTAATCTATTAGATATTCAAGTTTCTGAGTTAATGATAACCACACCAATAACTATTGAACATAGCCAATATGTATCTGAGGCTTTACATAAAATGGAACAACATAAACCTAGACCAATAACCGTTTTACCTGTGATTGGTAATAAAAAACAATTTATTGGCATGATTCATATCACAGATATATATCACTAAATCAAATTTTATGATCATCAAGTAACAACATACAAAATTAAGATAACTAAAAGAGCACTCGAAAATTTGCCAATAAATCGTTATTATAGTGCCATTAATTTTATTAGTTAAAGGTGTCATTATGATCGTTGTTACTGGCGGTGCCGGTTTTATTGGAAGTAATATTGTAAAAGGTTTAAATGATTTAGGCCGAAAAGATATTTTAGTAGTAGACGATTTAACCGATGGTACTAAATTTGCCAACTTAGCAGATTTAGATATTGCTGATTATATGGATAAAGATGAGTTTATTTCAGCAATAGTCTCCGGTGAAAATCTGGATATTGAAGTTATTTTTCATCAAGGAGCTTGTTCATCTACTACTGAATGGGATGGCAGATTTATGATGGAAAATAATTACAACTATTCAAAAGATTTGCTGCATTATTGTTTAGATTTTGATATTCCTTTTTTATACGCTTCTTCCGCCGCAACTTATGGAGGACGTAGTGACAATTTTATTGAAGATAGAGTTTATGAAAAACCTTTGAATGTATATGGTTATTCAAAGTTTTTATTCGACCAGTACGTACGAGAAATTTTACCTAATGCAAGTTCACAAATTTGTGGTTTTCGTTATTTCAATGTCTATGGACCTCGTGAAAACCATAAAGGTAGCATGGCTAGCGTTGCTTACCACTTGAATGAACAAATAATTAAAGGAGAAAAGCCTAAATTATTTGCTGGCAGTGATAATTTTAAACGTGATTTCATTTACGTTGGCGATGTGGTTGAAGTTAATTTATGGTTCTGGAAAAACAAAGTTTCTGGCATTTTTAATTGTGGAACTGGTCGTGCTGAATCATTCCAATCGGTCGCTGATGCAGTATTAGACTATCATCACAAAGGCGAAATCGATTATATTCCATTCCCTGAACACTTAAAAGGACGCTATCAAAGCTTTACTCAAGCTGATCTGACTAAATTCAGAAAAACAGGTTGTCCAATTGAGTTTAAAACAGTGTCTCAAGGAACAACTGAATATATGCAATGGTTAAACCAACAATAAAGGAACCGCAATGAAAACGTTGATTATTGGTCCTTCATGGGTTGGTGACATGATGATGTCACAAAGCTTATATCGCACATTAAAACAGTTAGATCCATCTATTGAAATTGATGTGATGGCACCAACTTGGTGCCGATCTTTATTAGATAAAATGCCTGAAGTAAATCAATCAATTGCTATGCCTATTAGCCATGGTGAGTTTGCTTTAAGCAAACGTTATCAGTTAGGAAAGGAATTACGCAATAATCAATACGACCAAGCAATCATCTTACCTAATTCATTTAAATCGGCACTTATTCCTTTTTTTGCTAAAATTGCTAAACGTACAGGTTGGAAAGGTGAGATGCGTTATGGCTTATTAAATGATTTAAGAGTGCTGGATAAACAAGCCTTTCCATTAATGGTAGAACGCTATGTCGCTCTCGCCTACCCTAAACAAGATATTCATTCAGCTAAAGATCTGCCTCAACCAATTTTGTGGCCAAAGCTTAGTGTTGAAAAAGATGAATTAGATCAAGCATTAGCAACGTTTAATATTCCTAGTGACGTGCCTTTAATCGGCTTCTGTCCTGGTGCTGAATTTGGTCCAGCCAAACGTTGGCCTGATTATCACTATGCCGCGTTAGCTGATTTAATCGTAAAACAGCATGCTAAAATTATTATTTTCGGTTCAGCAAAAGATAAAATAGTCGGCGAACAAATCATTACTAAAATGAATCATGGAGAACAATGTATTAACCTTGCTGGACAAACTGAATTAGGACAAGCAATAAATCTGATTGCAGCATGTAAAGCTGTCGTCACCAATGACTCAGGGCTTATGCATGTAGCTGCCGCTCTAGATAAACCTTTAGTGGCACTTTATGGGCCAAGTAGCCCAGATTTTACCCCGCCACTATCCGATAAAGCTGAAGTGATCCGTTTAATCACTGGCTATCATCGTGTTCGTAAAGGTGATGCAGAACAAGGTTATCACCAAAGCCTTATTGATATAAAACCAGATTTAGTATTTGAAACATTAATGAAACTTATTGTTCGCTGCGAAAAGAGCCGTTAATTATGCGCGTATTAATTGTTAAAACTTCATCTATGGGTGATGTATTGCATACTTTACCTGCTTTAACTGATGCAGCTAACTGCATACCTGATATAACATTTGATTGGGTTGTTGAAGAAAACTTTTGTCAAATTCCCAGTTGGCATTTTGCAGTAAATGACGTCATTCCGGTTGCAATTAGACGTTGGCGAAAAAACTGGTTCGCTAAGAATATCCGTCAAGAACGCCATCAATTTATAGAACACTTACAGCGTCAACAGTATGATTGCATTATTGATGCTCAAGGGCTAATTAAAAGTGCATTTTTAATCACTCATAAAGCGAAAGGTATCAAACATGGTTTGGATCGCCAAAGCATAAAAGAACCAATTGCAAGTTGGTTTTATGACGTAAAACATCATGTTCCTAAACAGATGCATGCCATTGAACGTATCCGTATGTTGTTTGCTAAAAGCCTTAGCTACTCACAACCAGATTCGATTGGTGACTATGCTATTGCTGATCATTTTTTAACATCATTACCACCTGATAACCAAAAATATTTGATTTTCCTACATGCAACTACCCGTGATGAAAAACATTGGACTGAATCGGCATGGCGTAATTTAATTGAGCTGATTGAACCTACTGGTCTAAAAGTTAAACTTCCATGGGGAGCTCCACATGAACAAGAACGTGCATTGCGTTTAGCTCAAGGGTTCAAACATGTTGAAGTATTACCTAAATTATCTCTTAATGAAATTGCAACGGTTATTGCCGGTGCCAAAGCTGTAGTATCCGTCGATACTGGATTAAGCCATTTAACAGCAGCATTAGATAGACCTAATATTACTTTATTTGGAAAAACTGATCCAAAACTAATCGGTGGATATGGTAAAAATCAGCATAGCATTATGTCAACAGATAAAATGATGCAATCAATATCTGCTAATGAAGTTTATCAACAATTAGCTGAATTTATTTAAAATTGCATCTAAGTTTTAATAATAATAAATAGGATAAAAAAATGAACAAATATAATGAGCTAATACGTGAACGATATGCACAAATTGGCAGTAATGATTTAGGATATATTGATGATGCATTAGGCGCCGTAATGACAGTGCTTAACGAAATTGTTGGAAATCAGCAAGTACCGCTGGATTTAAGAGAAAAAGCTGCATATGCGGCAGCTAATCTCTTAATAAGTGATTATGACATTAAATAGCTGTCGGAAGATTAATAATAAATCGAGTTGAGATATCATCTGATTCAACATAAATCTGACCTTTATGTGTATCGATAATCGATTTTACAATAGCTAAACCAATTCCTGTCCCTGAACTATCTTTATTATTTCGATGACGCGATTCATCAACTCGATAAAAACGGTCAAAAAGATGAGGTAAATGACGACTTTCTATCTTATTACCAGGATTAGATATAATAATCTGAATTCGTTTTTGTGTTAATTGACTCAATTTAATTTTAATTGACTGATTTTCGGGTGTATAACGAATCGCATTGGATATTATATTGCTTATTGCCCGACCTAACATCATTTTATCGCCCTGAATATGAGAACAATTACCTTCAAGCTCAAAGGTAATATTTTTCTCATCAGTTAAAGGTTCAAAATATTCGCACATAAAACCAATCATTGAGTGTAGATCAATATCAATTAGATTTGGAACAAGTTGATGATTATCAGCCTGCGCTAAAAAAAGCATATCCGAAATCATTTGTGACATCTTTTCATACTCTTCTAAATTAGAGTAAAGGATTTCTCGATACTCTTCTGTAGAACGGGCATTATTTAACACAATTTGGGTTTGTGTTGTTAAGTTAGTGATTGGCGTTCGCATTTCATGAGCAATATCTGCGGTAAAATTACGTTGTCGCTCAAAGACATCTTCCATTCGATGGAGCATATTATTAAAAGCTTTAACTAAACTCACATATTTTACAGGAACAGAAGCTGTTGAAATGCGATAATTTAAACTTTTCATATTAATTCGTTCAATTTTTTTAATTAATCGATTAATTGGCTTTTGTGTATAATAAATGGAGATTAACGATCCGATCAATGCTAACACACAGGAAATAGCAATAAGTAACCCTAAACCATTTCGTAATCGATTGATAAACTCAAGTTGCAAATCGCGCGCGACAGCAACAATCGTAGTATATTGACGATTTTCATCCAACAAAACTCTAGATGCACCGATACGATAAGATGACTTATCAATATTCCAAATTGCTGTACTATTTTCGGTAATTAATCGTTCAAAATCTTCTTGAGATAACGCAATAGATAAATTAGGACCGCGGGTGCGATAAACTATTTTTCCTTTATCATCAATAATATAAACAAATAGATGATGATGACCTGTGAGAATAAGTAAAAGGTTTTGAAAAAATTCATCTCGATTTTCATCGGGTGAATAATAAGTAAGTTCACGTTCAATTGAGGTAATAACAGAATTCAATTCCGAAACATTTTGTTGAATTGAAATTTTTTCAAACGTATGTTCAATAAGATAGCTAAAACAATAAAGTAGCCCGCAGGTTAGCAGGCATATAATAAGTGGTATACGAAACGATATGATGTTACTCTGCTTCATCCAATACATCTAATTTATATCCCATTCCTCGGACTGTATGAATCAATTTCGGCTCAAAATCAGCATCAATCTTGTTCCTCAATCGCCTAATTGCCACATCAATAACATTAGTATCGCTGTCAAAATTCATATCCCATACTTGTGAAGCAATAAGTGATCTTGGTAATACTTCGCCGGGATAACGTAAAAAATATTCAAGTAATAAGAACTCTTTATTAGTTAAATCAATTCTTTTATCACCTCGCATTACTGTTCGTTTAGGTAAATCCATAACTAAATCGGCAATGCTTAATTGATAATTATTAACTTGTGGAACATTTCGTCTTAATAAGGATTTAATTCTTGCTAACAATTCAGCAAAAGAAAAAGGTTTGACGATATAATCATCAGCACCTAAATTAAGTCCTTTCACTTTATCTTCAACACTTCCCATTGCAGTAAGCAAAATAATTTGAGTATCTTTACCTGCTTCACGCAAAGACTGGACAATCTTCCAACCAACAATATCTGGTAACATTACATCAAGAATAATTAAATCATACTCTTCAGTCATTGCCCGGTGATAACCATCGAGACCATTATCAGTAAGATCTACAATAAATCCTGATTCAACTAAACCTTGGCGAAGATATTCACCTGTTTTTTGTTCATCTTCAACAACTAACAATTTCATATTGAATATTCCTTAATGTTTTATCAGGTTATCGAAATTGCATAATGCAGTTATAGGATATATTAGAAAGTCAAATGACATCATGACACATCAGTGACCATTTTGTAATTTCATAGTCATTAATCCGTCTGTTTAGGTTTGTTATAGTAGCACCACAATGATTCATGAGGCTAGACAGTATTGTTTCATTGTTTTATTTCCTTTCATCCATTCCTTGCAATTTAATGCAGCCCTAGTCCATCTAGGGTTTTTTTTTGCCTTTTAAACAATAAAATATGAAATAATTTGGATAAAACGGTTAATTAAGTTTAAAACTGGTTTTATTTTAGCAAAATTAACCGTTGTTGAGTATTGATATTATTTTTTACAGAGAACAACACCAGTTTCAACATGATCTGTATAAGGAAATTGGTCAAACATTGCAAAATGTTCAATATAATGCGTTTTAGTCAATTGTTGCAAATTACCTTTTAAAGTGTGTGGATTACATGAAATATAGACAATTCGCTCATAACTTTGAATGATATTAATCGTATTATCATCTAATCCCGCTCGAGGTGGATCAACTAACACTGTTCGACAATGATAATCATCTAAATTGATACCCTTTAATCGATTAAATTCACGCTCTTTCTTAATTGCGCTGGTAAACTCCTCAGCAGATAATCGTACAATGATCAGGTTATCAATATTATTGATTTTGATATTATGTTGTGCTGAATATACAGATGCTTTTGCAATTTCTGTCGCTAAGACCTTTCTAAAGTTTTGAGCCAACGCAATTGAAAAATTACCGTTTCCACAATAAAATTCTAGCAAATCACCCTCGGACTTTTTAGTGACTGAAATAGCCCATTCCAACATTTTTATATTAATAGCCGCATTAGGCTGTGTAAAACTGTTTTCTATTTGTCGATAATTAAAAGTCTTATCTAATATTGGTAAAGTCTCATCAACATAATCAACATTGACAGCTATTTTTTGATTACTAGCTCGACCAACCAAATTTGTTTTAATACCTAATTCAGCTAATTGTTGCTTTAATTTCTGAGCTTCAATTATCCATTGTTCATCTAATTTTTTATGATACAAAAGTGTAATTAATAACTGCCCACTAAGCGTTGATAAATAATCAATTTGAAAAAGTTGATGACGTAATTTATCATTGGATTGTATTAACGGTAAAATTGCCTGCATTGCACTATTAATTAATTTTGAAGCAATGGGAAAACTATCAATTCTTACTCTTTTCTTCGTTCTTTTATCATACATGATATGATAAAGCTCATCACCATGATGCCAAATTCTAAATTCAACACGCATTCGATAATGACTAATTGGTGAAGGGTAAGTCACTAATTCAGGCAAAGCAAATTCCGATAGTATAGTTTTGAGATTGATTATTTTTTTATTTAATTGTTGCTGGTATTTATCGTTAGAAAAAGATTCTGTCATATTAATAATTCGATCATCAATTTATATAAAGAGTGAGAAGTATTCGCTATTTTATAAAAGACTTAATTCTACCACAATCCATAACCTATGATAAGCTTGAACATGATAAGCGGTTTATTGAATAAACGTTTACCCTCACAACGATTTTTATTCTTGTTGAATTCTAGATCAGTTGAGTTAGGATATAGATTGTAGTTATAGCGATTGCCGTTATAATGTGGCACAAAATAATAGATTAGAAGAGCACTATGACAACGCAAACTTTTACTGATTTAGATGATATTTTAATTGTAAATCTGCAAGCGCAAAACATTCATGAACCTACAGCAATACAAGCACAAACTATCCCGGTAGCATTAGACGGCAGAGATGTTTTAGGCTCAGCTCCGACTGGAACCGGTAAAACGTTAGCATTTCTCATTCCTGCCGTTCAGCATTTACTTGATTTTCCGCGTCGAAAACCAGGGCCACCAAGAATTTTAATCTTAACACCCACTCGTGAATTAGCTATGCAAGTAGCAGAACAAGCAAAATTACTTACCGAGTCAACACACTTAAACATAGCAACGATCACAGGAGGTGTTGCTTACATGAATCATGCCGAATTTTTCAGTAAAAATCAGGATATCGTCATTGCGACGACCGGTCGTTTGTTACAATACATAAAAGAAGAAAACTTCGATTGTCGTGCTGTTGAAATGCTAATTTTAGATGAAGCAGATCGCATGTTAGATATGGGATTTGCTCATGATGTTGAAACCATTTCTGCTGAAACTCGTTGGCGAAAACAAACTTTACTGTTTTCAGCAACTTTAGAAGGTGAAGGTTTACACAATTTTGCAAACCGCATTCTTAACGAACCGGTTGAAATTAATGCCGACCCTTCCCGAAAAGAACGAAAGAAGATTTTACAATTTTATTATCGTGCCGATGATCTGGACCACAAAGTCGCATTATTAGCTCACTTGTTGAAACAAGGAGAAGTAAAAAAAGCCATTGTCTTTGTGCGTAAACGTGAACGTGTGCATGAATTGGTATCTTTACTCCATCAAGCTGGCATTCATAGTTGTTATTTAGAAGGTGAAATGGTTCAAGCCAAACGTAATGAAGCCATTAAACGAATGAATAATAACAGCGTTAACGTACTGGTCGCCACTGATGTTGCTGCTAGAGGAATTGATATTGATGATATTACCCATGTCATTAATTTTGATGCGCCTAAAACCGCCGATGTATATTTACACCGAATTGGGCGCACCGCCAGAGCAGGAAAAAAAGGCACCGCCATTATGCTCGTTGAAGCTCACGATAATGAGTTGTTACAGAAAATTGAACGTTATATTCGTGAACCAATCAAATTAAGAACCATTGATGAACTTCGTCCAAAAACCAAAGCACCAAAACCGGTGACTAAAAAGAAACCTTCACAAAAAGCTAAGCTAAAAAATGTAGCTAAAAAACGAGAAGAGACCAAAAAGAAAAAAGTAAAACAACGTTATCGTGATACTAAAAATAAAGGAAAACCCAATAAAACGATAATTAAAACCGAATAATAGTTTAATTATGATAGATTAAACTTATGAAATCAATCGCTGATAACAACTTGGCGTATTGTCACAGATTGTTATAATGTAATTTATTAAAGCATTAATACAAGTTATACAAGGAGACATTTTATGACATTAGTAACTCGTAAAGCACCAGATTTTACTTCAGCAGCGGTGCTGGGTTCTGGTGAAATTGTAAATAATTTTAATTTAGCTGAGCATATCAAAGGTAAATATGCTGTAATATTTTTCTGGCCTATGGACTTTACATTTGTATGTCCATCTGAAATTATTGCATTTGATCACCGCCTAGAAGAGTTCAAAAAACGCGGTGTCGAAGTAATTGGTGTCTCTATGGATTCTGAATATGTTCACAATGCATGGCGTAATACTCCACAAGATAAAGGCGGTATTGGTGAAGTAAAATTCCCAATCGTAGCTGATATTAAACACAGTATTATGCAAAATTACGGTGTTGAGCATCCTGAAGCAGGTGTCGCGCTGCGTGCTTCGTTCTTTATTGATAAATCAGGTGTGGTTCGTCATGAAACCATTAATGATTTACCTATTGGCCGTAATGTTGATGAGATGCTTCGCATCGTTGATGCCTTCCAATTCCATGAGGAACACGGTGAAGTTTGTCCAGCACAATGGACAAAAGGAAAGCAAGGTATGCAAGCAAATCCAAATGGTGTTGCTAGCTACTTAAAACAACATGCAAACGAAATATAGCCATTTTTTGATAATGGTATTTTTTACTTACCTTTCTTCTGACTTTAACCGGAGCTCGTCTCCGGTTTTTTATTTAAAAACTACCTAAATGATTTATATAAATGAAAATTTAGTTAGTTGGACCTTTAATGACCAGAAACATTAGAGAAAAGATTGATTATTACAACGCCAAAAATAATAAATCCCATGCCAATTAATGCAGCAAGATCTAATGACTGCTTTAAAAAAAACCATGCGATTAGACTTATGATAATAATCCCTATTCCTGACCAAATTGCATAAGCTATACCAACTGGTATAGTTTTCAAGGCTAGCGATAGAATATAGAAAGAGGCACTATAACCGATTATGGTAATAATCGAAAAAACCAAATTGGTAAAACCATTAGATAGTTTTAATGAAGATGTTGCAATAACCTCACAGATAATTGCCCCCAAAAGTAGTAGATATGCGTTCATATGATTACTCTTTAATAAGTTAAAATTTTAATCAATAGGATATAGACTCGTTGTAGTACATTTTTATAGAGTATTGCGATATTAAAATGCGTTAAATAGATTATGATTTATGGAATATTACAATGGTTAATGGTGGTTAAAATACCTACTAATAAATGATTAGCTTAAATGCCAATATATAAAATATAACCAACATCGGCTATTGCTGTTTATTATACCTAAAAATAAGGAACTTGCAGTCTCTTTTATTAATGTTGGGTGATTAACGTCAGCAAATTAGCTGATTTTGTTCAACAGCAATTCTACTAAACTTGAAAACTCTATTTATTTCAACGTTCATCTATTTTAATATCAAACAATATAAATTGCTAAAAAAGTAATAAAATCTTTCATATAGTGCTAGTGTAGTTATGGCTAGAATTTAGAACATTTCTTAAAAATCCCTAATATTTCATTGATTAGTTATATAACTGTCCAAGATTAAATCTATAGATAACGCTGTACTTATTGTTAAAATTCATAATATCGTAACTCGATCATTTCTTATTAAGGTAAACGTTTTTAATATTTGGACATAGTAAAAAAGGAACATTAAAAAAATCAACAAGTGATTTATCAACAGTAACTATAATGAGAGATATCGTCTCCTCAATTAAAATAGTAACTTTTAGTGATCAGGTTAATTTTATAGCCATTGTTTTTTTGCGGTAGCTAAAAATGATGCTGTAAGCACAGTTTAAAATTCACTGGAACAGTTATATTGGTGTGCCATTTAGCTTTTACAAGATGGATTTTATAACCTTTTTTTCTTTTTTGGGAGAATTTATCACAAATTTATGCTGCATATAGTCTTTTTCACAACGAGATAAATATTGTGAAAATTTATCAGAAAAAAATAAATCAACACCATCAATTGAAATACATGGCATAACAATATCAGTATTGATTAAAAACATATTTTCTTTGCCTGGTTTAATTTTGGCACGTATTTCATTCAAGGCTTGTTGTTTATTAATCAAGGTATCTATCTTAGAATTTGCTGCAACAATTTGATTATGGTTAATGATAAAATTATCTGCATTTCCGTCATAATAACAGTTAAATGTCGGTCTTTTACCTAACCAACCCTAAATCTGTTGACAGATAAAATGTATTTCGTCTTTACCTAGTTGAATAGGTTTAGGAAATAAAAGATTTTCATCTTTTATCCAGCTATCTAAAGTAGATCTATCACAACCTAACGCTTCAGCAAGCAGATAAGTGCTAATGGTATCTGATGATCCAATATAGCTAGATAATGTTTTCATAAAAACACCGCTGACAAGATAAAATTAATTTAATAGATACACTATATTATTATCCTAGATGAAAACATAGCGACTGATGACATTTCGGTAAGTTTTAGCCAACATACGCTGGCTATCATCTGCCCAGAATCATTGGATTATAATCAGAATATTTCCACTACGATAAAATCTATTACTTACTATCAAGTGCCACTGCAATAGATTATTAAGCCTGCAGTTATTGTTTATATTACATCTATTAAGATGGTGTTGAGGTGTAACGCAACATATCATTAATTAAAAATGTACTAAACACCTGATGAGCTAGATGATAATGAACATGGTAAAACAATTAAATTATAAACACTTTCTGTGATTAAGTTTGTAGGTTGAAACGGTATTTGTTTAATAGAGAGCTTCATTGGCGAAATAAATTCAAAAACTAGAATAACCAGTTCTTTAGTTAAATTTAGTGGTAACTTATAGCAAAAATTCAGTTCAACAAAAATAATGATAATAGTTTTGATAAGTTCTAAACCGTCACCGCTACCACATAGATTGCAGGAATAAGTACCGAAACCATTTTTATTATCAAACCAGAATCTATCTTTACCACCAAAGATAGAGCTAGGGTAATGTTTACCATTACCCACCTCAATACCTAATTAACTAAAGATTGATTCTCATTTGCCTATTGCTTCGGCTGTAATTTCGCTTATTTTCATTACTTTCACCTTAATGGACTGTCGCGTTAGATTCAGCTTTGATATCTTCGGCTAAATCAATAAACAATGATGAAAGCAATTCTTGCCCGAATAGAGTTAATGAAATAGGTTTATCTGCGCTTTCTGTGTACATGTCTTTTAACATTCCATAAGTGCGATTTAATCCCTCACTTTCACCAAAATCCTCAATTAAGCATTGCTTAAGATTGATATTTAAACCTGAGACTATTAAATCTTTATTAATATCAATCTTGATACCCTCATGAATAAATACCTGACTATCATTTTTGTTAATCTGCTCAATTAAAAACAAACCTGCTACTATCGCCATAGTTGAATCAACGATGATATGGTGAATTGCGGTTATTTTTTGATTATTATTCATTATCGTTAACTTCCTTAATCATTAAGTTTATCGTCGAGTAAATTAATTTGATTGGAAGCAAAGCAAGCAACGTTTTTTAATTGTGCTAACAGGTAACCAATGTCGCGTGTATCGTCTTTAAATTGTTGTTCCTCATATTCTTCACATTCAGAAGCCCAAAATAACAAATTACCAATAGCACCGATTCCCCATAGAATTGATTGTCTAAGTTCCTCTAAGTGTGCTTTTGCGTGTAATAAGTTTTGTGGTTGGATATCAGCCTGATATAAATTCAAGACAGATAAAAGGTTAGGTAGGTCATATTGCCCATTTTTAGGGCATAGGGTATCATTACTATTAGCCATAGCATTACTCCGTTTAATGTTTGTGGTTAGATCCCTCGATAGTGTTCCACCACTTCGAGGGATTGCTTTTTCTGTCATGTGATAGTAACATGTCATCACACATAAATACATTACCATTAACGTAATTGAGGTGTCAATACACATGTCAGAAAAAAGACGAGGTAATCCCCCATTCCAGTTTAGGCTAGATCCCGAGTTACGTCTTGCCATGGAAAAAGCACAAAAAGAAGATGGCGACGAATCACTTGCAGGTTGGATGAAAAGAGTAATACGAAAAGAATTACAATCACGCGGCATTGAGGTCAAGTAACCAATGCAAGAGAAAAAATAAAAAGTAAAAATGACCGTTTAAATAGCACAAGACAAACAATTCGTTTTGAGGATGATTTGCTTAAATTAATCCAACAACAAGCAAAGAAAGATAATGAATCTTTTTCAGGCTGGGTCAAAACTGCTTGTAAAATGAGATTAGAGAAATAATTTATGAAAAAAGCAATATTTGCTGTTATAGTAATCGTCATCGCTATATGTTTTGTATATGATAAAATTAATGCACCTTGTGAAACAAATGATAAATTATGCCTACATAAAGAATAATTAAAATGCTCTCGAACACTTCCGAAATCTACCCATTTTTTTAACCCTGCATTATTATAAGAACGTACTTTAAACGCGTTACGCTTTGGCACAAGTTCAATGCTTTTGATTAGTTCTATTGACATTTGATACTACCTTAATTAATTGATTTTAGTGATTGAATATGGGCAACTGTTACAAGTTGCCTTTTTTATTAAATCAATTCTGGTTGATATTTTTTCCATAGTGCTTGCTCTTCTGCTATCAAATTAGCTTTCCATTTTTTACAAGCTTCTAAATTACGTCCTCTTTTGCTTGATTCAATAAGATATTCTTTTTCACGTTTAGCATGATCATTCAAGAAAGCCCAAGGCACACCATAAGTACCAGTTTTGCGAATTGTTGGAATAACTTCACCAAATACCCAGTTACTAAATCGATAAGCAAATGTTCCTTGTTGAGTCGCTTTTCTACTTCGTGAAATGAGTTTATAAAATCCTGATTCTGAAACTATGGTATAATTTGGATTATCTCTATTTCCGTAACTTAAAGTTACAGTATTCCGTTCATACTCATTTAATGACATTAATGCTTTTCTTGAGTTTGTAATTTCCAAGGCTTTTGCAATATCAATAGCTATAAACCAGGGTTCACCCAAATAAGTAATAATTCGTACTTTGATACCATCAAATTTTATGATGCTTAATTCATCTTGTTTAACTATTATCTTAGTAGCTTCCATTGGCAAATCCTCGGCGTTTAGTAGATAGATTAATTTTTTCAACTACTGGCGGATTGTCGATCCAGTGAAGTAATTCCACTAATGACCAACCGCATGAATTAGCACCTAAAGATTTTCTTAATGGATATTTACCCTCTTTCTCAAGTTGCCATGCTGTTGAACGGGCGATACTAGTAATTTTGTATCTCTTATTTTCACGAACAAGGCGATCATATTGGATACCGTATTTATCCCTAATGGCTTTGTATTGTTCTGGAGTGATTGAATATGACATTGAAAGCCTCCTACTGTACTCGGTTGCTTTCTAAGTAGGTTTTAACCTCAGCCATATCGTAAACGACGCGACGTTTACCTACTTTCAAACCTTTTGGAAAGTTTGGATAATAGCGTAATGTATTCTTAGCACAGCCTAAGATTAACGCCAGTTCGTCAAGAAAATAGTATTTTGGAGTGTTTAATTGCATTGTTTACCTCAATAAGTTTGTTTGTGTTTAACTAAAGAGGTAATTATTGAGATTTTTATCGGAAATGCTCCGCACGCGGAATCATAGTTTGGCTTGCGGAACAAATTTTATTGATTTAGTTAGCTAACTTTTTATTTACCTTTAGGTTTACTAGGTTTTACGTCTGGTCTATTTCCTGGTGTATCCTTGTTATCTCGTTGACGTTGATCTGGTTTACCTGTTGATGGAACAATTCGTTTTGGACCTGGTTTAAGAGCCATATAGTTCTCCTTAAAGTTTAAGAGGAAAAATCCTCTACATAAATATATATTATGCTAGACAAGTTATCAAGAAAGGGGGGCAATTTTCAATAATTCACTCATTATTGAGACTCAGCCTTAGTAAAATAGAATGCTATATCATGATTTATATTTTTTGTTTAACATTGACCACATTGATTCTAGGCGTCTTTTTACTCATACCTTTTAATGTATTATCTAATTCTTGACTAATTGTCTCTTGCTTCCATTGACGAGCTTTAGAGCATAAAAGTTCTTTTAATAAAAAAAGAATATTTTGAAAATTTTCAATAGTAAAACTATCATCTTGTATTTGTTGGGTGAATATATCCAATTCTTCTTTAGTTATAACGACATCATTTATAGAAAATTCAAATTGAACAGGTAAGAGAACACGAGGTAAAACCTTCTCAAAATTATTTGGAAAACTATCATTTTCTATTCTATTGTTTGAGGCATTAGAAAAATATTAGTTTTTACTGTTTGTCCATTTTTTAACTTATCAATATCACCATAAGATATTCTTAAATAACTACTGATAAATTCCAATAATAAGTCAATTCTTTGAAAATTTTCATTTTCCATTTTAATGAATCTAATATTGTAGATATCAATTTCACTATAGTTAGTAAAGTTATTGCTATTTCTTTATTGAGTTTATCTTTTATCCATTCAGCTATTTAATTCGTTGAATCAAAATCATATTCTTCAGTAACAAAAGAACAACCCAATTACTTCTTGCTTACCTAAATCAATTGGATGCGATACAGGATAAAAAAGCCCAATTTCACCGATTAAAGCATAATGAAGCTAGTCATCTAGATCAATATGTTCTTTATCTGGAATATAGGAATTAATTTTCTTAACTGCTTTATCTAATGAATAATGTTGTCTTTCTGGTAATGCCATTGTTCCCCTAAACAATCACTTATGAAATGATTACGCCAGTCCGTTAGCGTTACGGATATTCGGGGATCAGCCTAAGCGTAATCTTTTCATTATACCATTACCGTATAAAAAGCTATTATTCGAATAACCACATTTTTGGATTTAGCCAGCCAAAGGAAAGGATCTCATTGGGAAATCAGCACGGATTTGAAATCCGACCTGCTAGCATAATTCTATGTTATTACTTTCTTTTAATAACACTTTAAAAATACATATAAATAAATTATATAATTATTATTAGTATTGTTAGTGTTATCAAAATATATATAAAGTATTTATTAAATAATAGTCAATAAAAAAACAGTCTAGTTGACTGTTTTAAATATGTATTTATGGCAAAACTAACCATTAACCGTTTTTAAAGCATTACTCCCTGATAAAGACTCATTCCCTTGGCTTGACTGACTTGATTTGAGTATCATTTAGAGGTTTTATAATCTTGGCCATGTTATACGAATTTAAGTTATATTTGAGCGTATAACATAATATATAACATAAAAGTTTGAATTTCACTAAATCTACTTGAACTTAGATAAACAGTAAATTAGTTAAAAAACTTGTTATATAAAGGTTTTTTGAACGTTATTGAATTTTGATGAATTGAGGAATGGTGGGTTGTGAGGGGATCGAACCCGCGACCAATTGATTAAGAGTTCTATGTACACATTATAAAAATCAATAACTTATAATAAAATCAACACGTTAAAACACTGAATACAGCCGACCAAAACCGAATAAAACCGATTTCGACCGCCATTTTACCGCCACTTAAATGTTATTAAATGGATTTAATCTAATAGCATCCTCAAAGTGATTAGGTGCAAAGTGGGCATAGCGCATAGTCATCTTAATGTCAGTATGCCCCAGTATTTTTTGCAGTACCAGTATATTACCGCCGTTCATCATAAAAAAGCTAGCAAACGTGTGCCGCAAAACATGCGAAAGTTGGCGGTCTGGTAGTTCTATTCCAGCGCGTTTTATGGCAGAACGAAAAGCAGAATAACAAGGAGTAAAAAGCTGACCATCTTTTTGAGGGATTTGCTTAAAAAGTTCATCACTTACAGGGATGGTACGGTTACGCTTGCCTTTGGTATTAATATAGGTAATTTTCCCATCTTTGACTTGAGAGCTTTTTAAGCTTTCGGCTTCACTCCATCTGGCGCCAGTTGCTAAACAAATTTTAACAATGATCGTTAAATCTTTTGCTTTGCTCTGCTCTGCTGATGCTAGCAACAATTTTATTTGATCTGGTTGTAGGTACGCCATTTCTTGCTCGTCAATTCTAAATTGTCTAATACGCTCAACCGGGTTTTTATGCGTCCATTCCCCCATTCGTATCAACTCATTAAACATCGATTTTATATAGGCCAATTCAAGGTTTAGAGTTCTAGGTGCAACGGTTTTGACTCGGTCGGTGCGATATATTTCACCATTCAGTCGCTTGGCGCGGTAATCGGTGAAGTTTTTCGATGTAAATTTATGAGCTAATGGATCATTTACACTTTTAGCAATAAATAGCAATGTAGTATAAACATTTTCACCATCACTTAATGTCTGACCATGTGCGCCATGCCAAATCTCAATGAGATCGGATAATCGCCGTCTATCTTGTTTTTCGGCTATCCACGGTTTGACTCCTGCTTGCTCCTCTAAATAGTTTTCGTACGCGGCGGCCTCGCCTTTTGTGACAAACGTTTTTCGAATGCGCCGCCCGTTTTCCAAGTATTTCTCAAAAAGCCACTTGCCATTTTTTTGTTTTCGAATAGACATAATTTAATCTTCGCAAGCATCCTCGATATAGAACGATGACGATAATGTCTTTTTGTCGTTAAATGTATATCGATAAACAAAATCAATATCGTTATCTGTAAAAAATGAAACGAAGGTATCGTCATCGCACATTCTTTTATCAAACATTAATTGCGAGTATATATCAACATCATTTTGAGTATATTTGGTGCTTTTATCTCTATAGCGATAATCGTAAACTATTGATGCCCCCTTTGAACTTATATTGGTTAATGACATTTTGTCGTTAACCTTTATCGGTAAATTGCCATATGCTTTTTGAAATTCTATTTTTGCCATTCGAGCAATCTCTCGCGCGACACCATTTGGATTGCCATTCGCAAAAGTTGGCGACATAAACAAAAAGCATGCTACGAGAGGTAAAGTTAATGCAGTAATTTTTTTCATCATTTCATCCTTATTTTTAGTTCTTAAAAATACTATTTTTTAATAGTGTATATTCATCGTCAGTTATTGCACCGCTGTTTTTTAGTGCCGCAATTCGCTCTAACTTTTCTAGATCAACTGTTGAAAATTCAATAGATTTTTTTTCTAATTTAACCCCATCAATATTTGGCTCGCCATCCCCGGTACAAAGCCATAATAAATCAGCTCCAGTCTCCAGTGCGCATTGAATAACTAGATCCGCGGGGAATGTATTCCTAGTTATTCGATTTGATATGACGCTAACACCTACGCCAAGCTTTTCAGATAACGCTTTAACTGTTTTTAATTTGTATGCTGTTACCATTCTTTCTACTACATTTCTGCAGTTATCCGTAAAGTTCATGTTTACCTCGAAACGAAATAAAAAATAAAAAATATACGTTAAGGTGTTGACACACACCTAAACGTATAATATTGTAATTAACAACACCGAGTCGGTGCTTTTTAACACCTAAACGACCGAATATAACCGAATAAAACCTATAAAAGGAAATAATGCACTATGAATCAAGATTTATCAATAAATTTTGGCGCCGCTTATATGACTGTTGAGGAATATGCAAAGCATTCAGGTATGAAAGTTAAGACAATCAAGGATTATGTTTTAAAAGGTTATCTGCCTATCCGCAAAAAAAACATCGCCGGCAAACGATCAATCATTTTAATCAATAACGCCGCTCTGGTAGCGGAAGCGCTACAAGACCGAAACCCAACTATTAATTTATGAGGTGCAAAATGAGCCAATCTATCTATTTGAGTCCAAAATCGGCGGGGGTTGCGACGGTAATTTATATTCGCTCCAACCGTCATAATCCACGCGGTTACATCGAAACGTCACGCGGTAGAGTTATTAAATTGAACGGGTTAAATGGTGATGCAAATGGAAAATCAAACAGCAAACCAAATCACTAACCATCGCAGTTATTTGCGTGAGTTCCACAAAATTCTTAGCGGAAAACGGAGCCTTGCCAGATCAGCGTTTAACAGCTTAAAGCCGGGGCAAAAAATATTGCTAATGAAGGCCGCAGGGATACAGCAACGCACAACAATGATTTACAACTCCGATGGTAGCAAATTTAAACATGTGTTTGCGCCCGATTATGATTATTTAACAGATGATGAATTAGACAGTTTACGAATAGGTTTACAACGATTGCAATCAATAATTGATGCTTTTGCACTTTGTGAAGATGAAGATTTTAAAAAAGAAATAAGGAGAGTGGCATGAATACTTTTACCGTCGGGCAACTGGAAAATGCACTAAATATAACAAGATTCGACACCAAAAAAGGCTTATGTGATGTTTTTACAACTAAGCTTGAAAGATTGGCGGCTCATATTCGCGCCGGAAAATTAAATTGTTTTGAAGCCGCAGAACTTCTAGAAAACGAAGCCGAGGCAATGCGCAATCAACATTATGAGGACATGTCTAATGCGTGATTCAGTTGATAGAGCCAACAACCTTGCACAAAGTGAAATTGATAGTCTTGTTGCACAACGTAAAGTTTACACTGGCAAATCGGCGCTTTATTGTTGCCAGTGCAGCGATCCAATCCCGCAGGCGCGACGCGACGCAATACCCGGAGTGAGTTTGTGCGTCGACTGTCAAGAAGAAGAAGAACAGAGGGCGCGACATGGGCTTTAAAATTCCGGGCTACTTGCGTGACAAACTGAGCGAGGAAATCAACAAAACAGAATTTGATAAGGCAATTTTTGGTCAGAACTGGTTTTCACCAGCGCTAGAACTAGATTCATCACGCATTAAGAAAACGCAAAAAAAAATTGCTCATGAAGAAGGTCCAAGGCTTGCCGAATAAAACACGTTTATTTATTTAACTAAATAAGTGGCTTACGTGGTCACTTAAATTAAGGCTTGAGATACATATGAAAATTAAAATAAAACATCCCCTATTGCGCTATTTTGGGGGCAAATTTCGGTTGGCGCCGTGGATTATTTCGCACTTTCCCGCTCATGAAGTTTACGTCGAACCATTCGGCGGCGCCGGGAGCGTGTTATTGTTAAAAGATAGGCTGTCTCGAGAAGTTTATAACGATATCGATCGTTCCGTTTTCAATTTATTTAAGATTTTACGCAATCCCGCTGATGCCCATAAATTAATTAAATTGATTTCGTTAACGCCCTTTCATCGTGACGAATATCTAAACGCTTGTTATTCAGAAAGCAACCGCGAGCTAATACAAGCCAGTCAATTATTGATTAGATCGTTTATGTCTTTTTCATCAAACGGTATACATCAAAAAAATTCCGGCTTTTCAGGTAGTACAAAAAAGGGGCTAACAACTGATGCGTCCACGTGGGCAAAAATTCCAGACAATTTAATATTAGTCGCTAAACGCCTGCAGGGTGTTATTATTGAAAATATACCGGCTATCGAATTATTCGATAAACATGACTCCCCTAAAACCCTGTTTTATTGTGATCCCCCATATCTTCATCAGACCAGAACAAGCAAAAACGGTTATCAATATGAGATGACATTCGCAGATCATGAAATGTTATTAAAAAAACTTATATCTCTATCCGGATCTGTTGTTCTATCTGGCTACAACAATGATTTATACAACGACTATCTAAAAGGATGGACAAAACACTCAACTAATGCACGAGCAGCCACTCAACGCGGTGCAATTATCCGCAATGAGTGTTTGTGGATCAAGGCTAGCAAATGAATATGAAAAAATCATTTTTAAAGTGGGTCGGCAGCAAAAACCGACTAATCCCTCAATTACTCCCACATCTGCCTGGTGGTAAACGGTTTATTGAGCCGTTTGTTGGGGCGGGTAATGTTTTTATTAATACTAATTACGCTAGCTATGTGCTGTGCGATAAAAACGGTGATTTAATAAATGTTTACAGGTGGTTACGAGATGATCTCGCTAGATTGCTAAATGAAACTAAATCACTATTTGATAGCAACCCTGATTTTTACGATGTTAGAACACGGTTTAATAACTCGACGTTATTATTATCGGTACAGCGTGCAGCCGAGTTTGTTTATCTGAATCGCCACTGTTTTAACGGTATTTGCCGTTATAACCAAAAGGGCGAATTTAATGTGCCGCACGGCAAATATAAAAAGGTTTATTTCCCAAAAGCTGAACTAATCGCATTTAGCAATAAATTGATTTCAACCCCGGTTGAGCTAGTACGAGCTGATTTTAGCGCCGTTATCGAAAATGCCACAAGGGGTGATGTGATTTATTGTGACCCGCCGTACATTTCCGGCACCAAAGACGACATATTCACCGGATACACACCCGGTAAATTTGATGCTGAAACAACAAAACGACTACACGATTTACTCGTTTTAGCGGTCAGACGAGGCGCTACTGCGGTTATCTCTAACAGCAATAATTCATTAATTAGAGAGATTTTTAACGATTTTGAGATCTACGAAATCGACGCTAGGCGCAGTGTAGCAGCTAACGGTAACCGCCAGCCAGCTAGGGAACTAATCGGCGTACTAACGCCTGAAATGGTTTAATCATAATTATGGAGTTTAATTTATGTCATTAATCACGACTATTTATTTAGTATCGACACTTACAACACTAAGACTTTTAGCTATCTCAATTTTTTTAATTGTTATTTGTATATTAATCGTATGTTGTGTGTTTTGGGTCACCGAAGACGACGAATCGAAGAATAAATGCTTTTCTAAATATTTTTCAGATAAAAGAATCAAATATTACAAAGCCACGCTCGCGCTCTCGTTGTTTTTATTTGTTGCAATACCGCCCCGGAGCAATATGTATGCAATGCTAGCAATTAAGGCTGGGGAAAATATTTATCAGTCAGAAATAGGGCAAAAAGGCCTTGAACTTTTAAGTTTAAAGCTTGATGAATTGTTGCCGAAACCAAAAGCGAATTAAGTAAGCAAATAGAATGGCAACAATCACGCAAACACTACCACCTATCACTAATAGCGCACGTCATGCGCTAGGTTTTGTTATGCGTGATTTTTACCAAACCGTTGGGCAATATTTACCAGTAAACCCAATCCAGCCTAAATCACAATATGCAACCAGTCGCCGGACACCTAAAGAGCTGACAGTAATTGAGCGGCCGTTGTGGGAACAAATACCGCACGAGTATAACTATTTTCATAGTTATTTTAGTGACACACCACAATTTATAGGCAGTTATTTTGCTCGTAAATATGGCTCACTATATAAAGAAAAAGGATCTAAGGTTGCAAATACTTACCTTCGCACATGCGGTCTAACTCGTTGTGCAGAAGTGCAGCGACAGTACACAATTAAAGATACAGGCAAAAGCCTAATTGTTCAAAGATTTGACAAGCAACTTTCAAATCTGCCGACACTTGATAAAAGTGATATTAACGATTTAGGCGCTGATATTTCTAGCTATATGCAAAATTTAATCATCAAATTTTTAGAAACCGATGAATTTAAATTAAATGATTCCGAGCATGAACTATCTATCTATAAATTTGCATTAGAACAATTAAAACCACTTAAAATCACAGCCCCCTATTTTGCCGATTACCAAAAGGGGGAAATCAACGAACAGCAAATTGTTATCGCACTCGCTAAATTATCTGATTCTAAATGGTGGCAAAACAAATTAAAACGTCAGTGGGCATTTCAACGTGAGCATTTAGCTATTGCAGCAGGACAAGTACAAAAGGCTGCCAGCCCTTACGCCAGCCGCACTTGTGTTGGCGAGTGGAAAGAACAGAAAAGAAAAAATCGAGAGTGGTTGAAAAATCAGTGTATCGAAAACGTAGAGACAGGCGAGCAATTCGAGCTTGCCTTGCAGGTTGACAAATCAAATGCAAATCCCGCAATTCGACGTTGTGAGCTAATGATCAGAATGCGGGGCTTTGAGGATATAGCTAATGAGTGCGGTTATGTTGGTGCATTTATAACGTTAACTGCGCCGTCAAAATATCACTCTGTCCACGCCTCCGGTGGGTTTATTAAAAATTGGAATGCGGGTACCCCTCGTGATACGCAAAAATATTTATGCGGCGTATGGGCAAAAATTAGAGCAAAACTAAACCGAGAATGTTTGCGTATTTTTGGCTTTAGAGTTGCAGAGCCACACCATGACGCCACGCCGCACTGGCATATTTTAGTATTTATGCATCCGGGCCACAAAGAGCGTATTCACGAAATCATGAGAACTTATGCCCTTGATGAAGATACACACGAGCCGGGCGCACAAGAAAACCGTTTTAAATTTGTCGATATTGACCCATCGAAGGGGTCAGCAACTGGCTACATAGCTAAATATATCTCCAAAAATATCGATGGGTACCAGCTCGGTAATGAAGTTGACGACGAGACAGGACAAAACCTTAAGGAGATGGCCAAAAATGTGACTGCGTGGTCGTCTCGGTGGGGCATTAGACAATTCCAGCAAATAGGCGGTGCACCCGTGACGGTGTGGCGGGAACTTAGACGGCTAGGAAGTCAAAAAGTGGAAAACCCAATAATCGACCCGGTTCTCGCCGCCGCTGATGTCGGCGACTGGGCTGCATACACTCAACTACAAGGTGGTGCAACCGCCGAACGCCGGGACATATTAGTCCGGATTTCATACGAGGAAGAGCAAAACCAATTCGAAGAAGATGTAAAAAAAATCAAGGGGGTTTTTGCTCCGATAATAGGTACAGCCTCTTTTATCTGCACTCGTTTAATCAAATGGGCTATTGTCTCTAAAAATAGGTGCGCAAGCACCGCTCGGAGTTCTGTCAATAACTGTACGCTGTCTAAAAATTCGACAGAGTACGATCAACGTGAAGAAATCAGAAAACAGTTAAAAATAATTGGCCTTCCTGACGATAATTCCACCATTAATAGGCTCTATTTACGAGAGAGTATAAAAATTAGTGAAAATCGATGGTTAAAATTAGACAATACTTTAAACGGTGTGCATCTCATTGTGAGTGATTTGCCGAGTATACCTAGAAAAGTCATTAAAAATGATTTAGTTGAGTTTGATTTTTAATAATTTTGGGTTAATACACATGTTAACAATAAAACAAAATAATTTTAAAACTAATTAATTATATAAACACATAAGTAGGATTTTAATAATGAAAACAGGTAAATATCCAGCCTTAACCGCCCCCAGTCTTTGTATAATTGATCCAGATTCAGAGATTGTTATTGATTTGGTTGATTTCGAACGAATTAAGATGGCGTCATCTATTATGAAGTTCTTCCACGATGTCTATCCGCCATTATTTAACAAATTAGAAGATGCTATCAATTCAATAAATAATAAATCAAATAATAGCGATTTTTATAGCTATCCAAACTTCGGAGCTGTGTACGTTCAGGTTGACCCCGATTCAGAGATTGTTATTGATTTGATTGATTTCGAACGAATTAAGACGGTATTATCTGCTATAAAATCCAACTTTTATGGATATATGTCATTATTTAGCGCGGGCGGTACTCGGTTTGGCGATGCCGTTATTTTATTAGAAGATGCTATAAGTAATATAAATAATTCGATATCGCAAAAATAAATACAGTTGCACTTCTATACTGCACGAAAACGAAAGTTCTAAAAAGGATCAAATGATCGTTAAAGACCTAATATCAAGCTGTTTTCTCGATATCTGCAATTTTGCACAATTCTCTACAAGTTTAGTGCGCGGGTGAGGTGGGGTCTCAATGACGCAATTTTATATATAACCTTTTCAATCATCATCAAAATGACTAATTATATTAAACATCAAGCACACTAAGAGACAAAGTGAGTAAGGGGTTAATCACCACCCAACAAATAAAAAAGTGTCAGAATGAGCGTTATAGAGAGAATTTGAATGGAGGGTAATAAAAAGCCCATTCGGGCTTTGGTTTTGTGATTGTTATTCAAGGGTATAGGGGTTAAATTTTACAACTTCCTCCCCCATCCAATCGTTTAGTTGTAAAAATCTATCTTGCAACGGTTTAATTTCATTACGAGCAAACACTTTGGAGGCTTTTTCTGGATCACCAAATCCCCCAGTATTTTTGGGTGTTATGCCCATTAATGATGGCGGCACTCGGTGTGCTGTTAAGATATCATCTTGGCTTACTGATTTGATGTCTGCAAAATTATCTTTAGCGGCCACTTCTCCAACGGGTATCAGTTTTAATCCATCTGGGTTGCCGTTTGGTGCATACATAAGCAAATTACGAAAGTTGCCCGGCCCTCTACTACTTTGTAATGCTTTCTTTAATTCTTCAATATCTTTTTCGTTATGTGATGGATTAGACAAATATAAAATAAACCCAGCATGAGAACCATTTTTATAATAACGTTGACGAAACACTGTAGCTGAATTATCAAGCCAGATAGAATTTATTGTCGATAAATATTCTGGTGAACCGTATATTTCTTGATTTTCATTCGGTAATAACAGATGAAAGACGGAATTTTTTTTGAATTCGTGCTCCTCGAATAGATTCTCAATATTCGCATATTTGCTAGAATTTATATAATAATATCTATCGGTATCAACACCCCGCCTAGTATATTTCGCTAACGTTGGTAATAGCCCGGTTGATTGTTTTAACATGTTAGAACGTTTTTCAAGATAGCAATTACCAAAAATAAGGAAATCATGAACTATTCTTTCAAAATTAAAACGCGTCAAATATTTATGAGGTATAAAAGTGCTTGTTAATATATTTCTTTTAACATATATGGGGCTGCTGTGATATGAAGATGATGCCCCGAACGTATTTGACAATGTATTAAAATTAATATGGGGTTCATACCATTTACCGCACTCAATACACTGTAAATAGTTAAGCAGATCTTTAGCGCTGGAAAGTGGCTCGCTTTCTCCAAAACTAAAGCACTCTATATTATCATCATTCTTTTTTAAATCGGTCATTATTAAAATACTCCCATGAAACCACTATTACTGTTAGCACCGCCTAAACTTTCTAGCGGCTCGTTATAAATTGCGTGCATAGTTGCCCACGCTATATCTGCGTGTGAAATTTCATCACTGCGATCAGCAATATATGTAACAAATCGCTGGCTGGCAGTTAATGTCTTACGAATAGCCATAAATGATTGGGCCAGATCCGTCCATCCTGCATCGAACTCTAAACGCTGACGTCTGATCACGTCTTGCATTTTTAAGATTAATCTTTGTTTAATTTCAATCGAATATTTGAATGCTACCGCAGCTGGGTAAAATTGCTTAACTAACTGATAAACGCCCTCACCTAGCCCGGTGGCATCTATACCAATGTAGGTAACATTATAGCGTTCTGTCATTTTGCGAATTGCTTCGGCTTGTGCTGCAAAATCCATACCCGTCCATTGGTGTTTTTCTATTACTCGGAATTTACCACCCTCAACCAATGGAGGTGAAACAACAACGCACCCAGCACTATCACCAGTGTGTGATGGATCGTAACCAATCCATACAGGGCGATCGCCGAGTGGCCTCAACGCAAAAGGTTTATAATCGCTCCATATATCCCACGAATCAACCATGCAGGGTTGTAGACTTGATAGGGGGAAAACTGAGGCTGAATCATCAATAAATTGGCATAAAAAAAGGTTTGCAAATTCATCGGGACTATATTCCATTCTTAGTTGATTTATATCAAATAAATCAAACCCTAGTCGTTCTGCATCTTCAATTGTAACGATTTGGCGCCATTGTCCATCAGCACAGACTAGGCCGTCTTTCAGCGCTTTATGCGATACATCAATGCTAATTTGATCTTCTTTTCGCCGCCCTTTATTAAATAACTGCCCAGTCCAAAACTTGTATGCTTCGTGAGTAATACTGGATGGTGTAGATAAATATGTTTGACGCCATCTTTTTTGGCTAGCCATCGCCGAGACGACTTTTCTAAACTCTAAAAAACGACCGATCCAAAAATACTCATCAAGATAAACATTCCCGTGATAACTTTGAGCAGTTTTCGAATTTGTCCCTAAAAATCTAATTCTAGCGTCATTATGAGGAAAGTGAATTACATCACCTTTTAGATCCATGTCGATGCCATGAAAAAAATCAACAATATATTGGCGAGACTGGAACGCTTGAGCTTTTGATGCCGATAAATATATTTGATCTCTACCTGTGTTAACTGCATCAATCGCCCCTTCATGAGAGAAATACATAGTAGCGCCAATCTGTCTTGATTTATTTATATTTCTTATTCGATGATTAATACCGGCTCGATACCAAATTCGCTGATGTTCATATAAGCCCTCATTGAATAACTCGTTAAGTTTCTCTATCTGCGCATCAGTTAACAAATTTGTTTTAGGTTTTTGTTTAGGTGCTGAATTGCGATTAGCAACATTAGGATTAAGATCGGTTTCGTTACCACCGTTTTTATACCGTTCTATTCTTGCTGTGCGCTCTAACTGTCTACTGAGTAAATCAATTTCTTTAAAGTCCTTGCCTTCTTTATTTTGTTTTATTACTAGGTGAATCAATTGAGCTTCCAGCACGGCGTTAACGCGCTCCAATGGCGTTGAATCATCCCATTTGTCGCGCCTTTTCCAACTGTGAATCGTATTTACATTTTCGTTCAAAAGCTCAGCAATGCGCGCGATACGATATCCAGCCCAGTATAGCGAACGGGCCGACTTTCTCGGATCTGTGTTATCACTGATTAAATGATCTAATAATTTAACGTTTTGCATGCGTCCTCCCATCACGTCAATTTACCCTTCGATCATCATTTTTTATGCATACGCAAGTTGTGATTTTGGTTTTCACAACTCGGCTTAATTGCTCTCCTTTCTTTGTCAATCCAACATAGGCAAAACAATCAGCATATAAGCTAAGGATTATGACAATGACATTACAAACAAAAAACAATAAGCCTAAAAAATCAAAATGGTTTCGTGTAGCAGTTGAAGGAGCAACCACGGATGGGCGCAAGATTCAAAGGGAATGGATCACACAAATGGCCGCAAATTATGATCGTGAGGTTTATGGTGCGCGCGTTAATTTGGAGCATATAAAAGGGTATTCACCGGACGGCATATTTAAAAGATATGGTGACGTAATAGCATTACGCGCTGAAGAAATCCAAAAAGGAGCGCTGGCCGGGAAACTCGCCCTGCTTGCGCAAATTGAACCAACAGACGAATTGATACAACTTAACAAGTTAAAGCAAAAAGTTTATTCATCTATTGAGGTGAACCCGAAATTTGCCGATACGGATGCAGCTTATCTTGTCGGCCTAGCTGTAACTGACAATCCGGCAAGTTTAGGTACCGAATTTTTAGAGTTCAGCGCGGCTGCAAGTATTAATCCGCTTGCAAGTCGTAAGCAATCTCCAGATAACTTGTTTACAGCAGCCGAAGAAACCGTGATCGAGTTTGATGACGAATCAACAATTGATACCGCTTTTAGTTCAATATTAGAACGCATCACTAATTTATTCAAAAATAAATCTTCAGTTGACTCAACAAAATTTAATCAGCTAGCCGAGATTATTGAACAATTCGCGGCGTCAACAGTAGACCGAGTAACCCAACTTGAAAATCAGGTTAATTTATTAAAAACAGAATTTACCTCAGTAAAAAAACAAAATGATGAATTAATTGAATTATTAAGTGAAACGCCTGATTCACCGTATCGTCCAGTTTCATCCGGTGGTTCGGCCAATATAGAAACTGACTGCTAAAAATTGGTAAATCAAACAATTAATAAAAAATTAACAGAATTAGGAAAACCATAATGAGAAATGAAACCCGAAAGTTATTTAATGGATTTAAACACCGCATTGCGCAGCTTAATGGCATTGATGATTCCAGTGAAAGTTTTGCTGTTAATCCAGAAGTAAATCAAACATTAGAAAAACGCACCCAACAATCATCTGAATTCTTAAGTAAAATTAACTTTGAATTTGTTGACGCCCAAGAAGGTGAAAAAGTTGGAGTTGGTGTAACAGGCACAACAGCTGGCACAACCGATACCACAGCACAAGATCGTGAAGCTGTAGATATCTCAGATCTAAACAAATTCCGTTACCGCTGCGAACAAACCAACTACGATACATCAATCCGTTATGCAAAATTGGATGCATGGCGCCACAAAAAGAACTTTCAAACCCTTTTGCGTGATGCCTTAATTAAACAAAAAGCGTTAGATCGTATTATGATTGGATTTAATGGTACCCATCGCGCGCCAACATCTAATAAAACTACATACCCTTTATTACAAGATGTAAATAAAGGCTGGTTACAACATTACCGAGATGATGCACCTGAAAGAGTAATGAACGAAGGTACATTAACACCAGGTAAAATTATTATTGCCAGTAACGGGGGGGACTATAAAAACATTGACGCATTAGTCTATGATGCCGTTGAAAACTTAATCGATCCAGTTTATTCAGAAGACACCGATTTAGTTGTTATTTGTGGTCGTGGGTTGCTCCATGATAAATACTTCCCGATTGCTAACGAAGCAGATAAAAACACCGAAAAAGTAGCGGGTCAAATATTGCTTGCTAAAAAATCAATTGGTGAATTACCGGCATACCGAGTCCCCTACTTCCCTAAGGGATCAATGCTAATTACATCTTTTAGTAACTTAGCTATTTACATTCAAAATGAAACAGCCCGCCGCCAAATTATTGACAACCCTAAACGTGATCGTATTGAAGACTACCAATCTGCTAACGAGGCCTTTGTTGTAGAACGTTATGATGCCGGCTGTTTAATTGAAAATATTGAAGTCAGATAAGGGGGGGATAGATGATATCACCAGCACAAAAGTTTTTACAAAAACATTACGCTAAAAAGGAGCGTAATACAGAAAACTTGCGAGCAATCAATGCTTACGAAATGATGCTAGCCAAGCTTAATAACGATCGTATTCGATTAAAAAAATTTCAATCGACAGCAGCAAAAATTGAACTTAAAAAGCAACTTATTCCCGAATATATGGATTGGATTAACGGCGTTCTTGAGTCTGATAATGCTCAACAAGACGATGTATTTATGCGTCTAATGGTATGGATGATTGACACTAAACAATTTGAGCTTGCCTACCCGCTCGCTAAACATGCATTAAAACATAACTGGGTTACACCCGATGAGTACCAACGCCAAACCGCCACACTAATTACCGAAGAGTTAGCTAATACAACGCTCGCACAAATTAGTAATAAACAAACAGTTGATACTGATATGTTACTGAATTTTGCCGAATTAGTGGCTAATAAAGATATGTTTGATCAGGTCAGAGCAAAACTCAATAAAGCTATAGGCTATGCGTTAAAAGATACACATCCAGAGCAAGCTTTAGGTTATTTAAAGCGAGCACTTGAACTTGACGAAAGTTCGGGCGTGAAAACAGCAATTAAAGAATTAGAAAAGGCCTTAAATAAGACCGATTCTTAACAGGGTGGACCCTCACACCAGGCGGCACCAATTTAAAAAATTATCAATATTTTGCGAATTGGTTCACCGCCTATTATAAGGTTTAGAGTTCTTATGAGTGATTTTATTGCAATATCTAAAGCGAACGAAGCCGAAGAGTCTAAAATTAGTAATATTTCGTTTTTCCCCGCTATTGATATTAATGACGTTAGAAAGACCCAGAGATTAGACGGGACAATAACAAATGAACGGCTGAAAAGAGCAATTACCAGCGCAATTGTATCGGTAAACGATGATCTTCATTCGTGGAGAGTGAGTCATCAATCGTCCGGTGTTGCATCAATTAACGATTTAGATGCCGAGAAAATTAACGGCGAATCGCGTTATTTAACATTGTACCACATTGCTATTTATAACTTAGCTAATGCGTTATTGAATGAACAGTATATTAATTTTGATGCAACAGCCAAAGCCAAAACCGATATAGATACTAACATTGAAAGCGCCGGTAATTTGTATCGCAATGCGCGCTATGCAATACGCGACATACTTGGTAAATCGCGGTCAACAATGGAGTTGATTTAATGATTGTCACTACAATGCAAAATGAAACCATTGATGCTCTGGCATATCGTATTTTTGGTAGAACTGCCGGCATTGTCGAAATCATTTACACCAACAATCCTATGCTGTGTGAATTGCCGGCAATTTTGCCGATGGGCACGGCTGTTAACGTGCCAGAAAACGTGCCTGAGCCACAAAAAAAACTAATTAATTTATGGGATTAATTGAATGACAGAACCTACAACAACAACATTCACAGCAGTGATCAGTGCGTTTTCAATTTCGATGATATATCCAAACATCGAAAACGGGATAATTTTGGGGGCGCTATGTGGCTCAATTCTGCTGGTAATAAGTGATGAGCGGATCTCTGTATTGCGTAGAATAGTTCTATTTTTCATATCTTTTGCCATGGGGATGCTGCTAGCCGAATTGACGCTGTATTTACTGTTGCCGTTTTTCCCGTCAAACATCCAATCTAAAGTACCACTTGGGCTGGGCGCATTAGTTGCGTCGGCTGTTAGTGTTAAATTGTTACTTTGGATTATAAAAATGTTTGATGACCCATCCAGTTTATTGGATAAATTCAACAAAAGGGGGGGATCATGATAACCCTTACAACTATAAACGCTGTTCTTTGTTTATTAATTGCAGTGCGATTATTTACGTTTGATCGTAAAAATTACAAATATAATGCAAAAATAAGTTGGTTGGCGTGGTTAATGATAACGTCAAGCTCTGCCGTATCTTTATTTTTATTCTTTGACTTATCAAATCGTGCATATTACGCGCAAGTTGTTATGAATATGACTTTATTAATTTGCTTTCTTAAAAGTAAAGGCAACATGGCCGCATTATGCCGCTCATCATCAAGACAAAAGAAGGTTAAAACAAAATGATAACAACGGAACAACTACAAAATATCGCCAATAAACTGGATATAGAATTACCAATGATTCAGGCGGTAACCAAAATTGAGGCTAGATCATCCGGGTTTAAAAATGGTCTACCAACGATTTTATTTGAACGGCATATATTTTACCGCCAATTAAAAAAGAATGGATTTAACGTCGAACAACTTGCTAAAACTTATCCAGATTTAATTAATCCGTCAGCGGGTGGCTATCTCGGCGGCAATCGAGAAAATTACAGGCTAACACTGGCAAAACAAATTGACACTAAGTCGGCGATTGAAAGCGCAAGCTGGGGGCTGTTCCAAATAATGGGCTTTCATTGGCAATTATTGGGCTATGAATCAGCAATTCAGTTTGAAAAACTAATGACAGAAAGCGAAGAAATGCAACTCGATGCGTTTTACCGTTTCGTTGACCACAAGTCAAATAGCAAATTATTACAGGCGATGAAAGATAAAGATTTTTCAGTCTTTGCCAGACTTTACAACGGCCCTGCTTACAAAAAAAACAGTTATGATCTAAAACTTAAAGAGGCGTATGAAAATTATGCTAAAAAGTAAAGTCATTGCTTTGTTAAGCCAGTTTATTCCTAGTTTTATTAAATTTGCCCCGTGGTTATTATTTTTCGTGTCAATTATATTTTTATGTCAATTAACAGCCAAAAATAAACAATTAAATGTTGATAACGAAACATTAAGAGAGGACAAAGAGGAGCTGATCGGAATCATTGATTATAAAAACAATCAACTGATCGAGCTTGACGAGCTACATAGAAATAATGAACAACAATTAATAAATCAAAAAAAACAATTACAAACTGCCGATATATTAAATCGTCAATATAAAAAAGAATTGGAGCAACTTATAAATGAAAATGAACAGTTACGCATTTGGTCTAACAATGATTTGCCTGATGCTATTAAGTGGATGCACTCAAGGCCAGAAATCACGGGAAGTGATGACTATCAGGGTTGGTTGTCCAGCCGTAACACCTTGTTATCTTCCAGCAAACAACTTGAAAAATAATAGAACGCTAATTGATGATAATAGGGAAATCTTGGCAGCATGGCATCAATGCGCGGTACAGGTCGATATGATTTATCAATGTCAACAGGCTGAATATGAAAAAAATTAATCAACTCCGTAAAGTCCTTGAAAAAAATAATCTATTTATCAAGACTAATCCAGAAAAATTACATATATTTATTGATGATGGAGATGTCACAGCAACAGCAGCAAAATCGTTAAGTTTTGAATACGAGTATCAGGTTAATTTAATCGTCACCGATTATGATCAGCCAATCGACTATTTAATGGTACCAATCATTAGCTGGATGTATATTAATCAACAGGAATTTATGGCTAATCCTGAGCTAAGAAGGGGTGCCATAAAATTTGAGGTCGAGCAATTAAATAATAATACAGCAGATGTTAGTATTGAATTAAAACTAACCGAGCGAGTTATTGTCAAAAGTGGAACGTCAGGACTTGAATATAAACATGTTATTGATGAACCACCCGCGGATCTGCGACCTGATTGGATCAATGACATATGGCCGATGAATTAAATAAATTACATGATTATGCAAGCGGCATATTGACGCAATTAAGCAGCAATAATCGGGCAATTCTTGCACGTGAAATTGCCAAACGATTAAGAGAAAACAATCGTAAGCGAATTATTGCTCAACATCAACCCGACGGCACACCATTCGAACCGAGAAAACAGCAAAAATTCAGAAAAAAAGGGGGCAAAATTAGGCGTAAGATGTTTACAAAATTACGCACAACAAAATTTTTGCGCACAGCAGCAAACAGCAATCGCGCAACAGTGCAATTTATTAGCTCGGTCTCGCGCATCGCGCGCATCCACCATTACGGATTGCGCGGGAGGGTTAACAAAAAAGACAGCTGGACAATCAAATACCCATCACGCAAACTACTTGGAATTAATCAACAAGACTATAAAATGATTGAACAAATCACTGTTGCGCATTTAGCTGCTAAGTTGTAAAAATTGTATTTACAACTCGGCTGGCTTTATTGTTTATCTATAAATATTAATGATAACGCTATGCAAAGTTATCATCCCGCCGACCTAGTCGACATTTTACGAAAAATTGAAAACCTGATCCGCCCCGGTGTTATTTGTAAAACCAATGGCGATCGGGTTAAAGTCCGTACTGGTGAATTAATTACCGCATGGTTGCCATGGTTTACCCATCGCGCAGGTAAAAGCCGCACATGGTGGCGGCCATCTGTTGGAGAGCAAGTATTCATTTTAAGCCCTAATGGTAACCTTTCATTAGGTTGCGTATTACCTAGCATATATTGTGATGCTAATCCTGCCCCATCTAAATCTGAGGATGGTTATTTTGTGACATTCCCTGATGGCGCATCATTTGAATATGAACCCGAAACGAGCCAATTAACCATCAAAGGTATCAAAACGGCTGTGATTGAAGCAAGTGAACAAATTACCGCTAAAGCGGGAGCAAAAATCCATCTCGACACCCCACTAGTTGAATGTAGTGATCATATAACGTTCAAATCATTCAGTGCTAGCGGTGGTGGCGCCAAAGGTAATACAGGCACCTTAACTGGTAACGTCATTCATAAACAAGGTCAATTATCATCGAACGGCATTGTATTAGACACTCACACCCATATTGGCGTTAAAGCTGGCGGTGATTCAACAGGAAAACCACAATGAGTTATATCGGCATGAATAGCAAAACGGGACGAACAATAACTGATATGGATCATATAAATCAATCAGTAAAAGATATCTTGATGACGCCGATTGGCTCACGAGTTGAGCGACGCGACTATGGCTCATTACTCTTTTTATTGTTAGATAATCCAAATACAGATGCAACCCGATTAAGGGTTATATCAGCTACAGTGATGGCATTAAATCAGTGGGAAAAACGAATTAAATTAGATGCCGTCAACGTTTTAACTGATAAAGAAAAATTAACGCTACAAATAACTGGGTCACGAACCGATAAACCCAATCAATCATTTACTAGCGATATTGAGGTGATGACATGGCCACACTAACAAATTTGTCAAAATTACCATCGCCAGATGTGGTTGAATTATTAGATTTTGAAACATTATATAACCAACGCAAAGCAAAATTTATATCACTCTATCCGCCAGAGCAACGGCAAGAAGTAGCAAAAACACTACAATATGAAAGTGAGCCAGTTGTTAAGCTGTTACAAGAGAGCGCTTATTACGAGTTAATTTTACGTCAACGTATTAATGAGGCATCACAAGCGCTGATGATTGCTCACTCAAAGGGAAATGATTTAGATAATCTGGGCGCTAATTTCAATGTTTATCGCTTAATTATACAATACGGTGACAATACCGTATCGCCAGCAATTCCAGAAATTAAAGAATCTGACGACGATTTTAGAATGAGAATTCAGGCCGCCTTTGAAGGCTTATCTGTCGCCGGCCCTCGCGCGGCGTATGAGTTTTATGCTCGCAGTGCAGACGGTCGAGTATTAGATGCCGCCGCAGAAAGCCCCTCCCCCGCTTGTGTTACATTAGCGGTATTAGCTCGTGATAATAATGGTATAGCTTCGGATGAATTGGTTGAAATAGTTAAAAAAGCGGTTAATCAAGATGACCGCCGCCCGGTTGCTGATAGAGTGACTGTCAAATCAGTAGAATTAATTGACTATCAAATCAACGCTAAACTATATTTATATCCCGGCCCAGAATCAGAACCTATAAAAAAAACAGCCATCGAAAATTTACAAGCTTATATCACTGAAAAACACCGAATCGGGCGACGTATCAATCGTAGCGCCATCATTTCAGCATTGCATGTGGTTGGCGTTCAACGTGTCGAGCTATTAGCTCCCTCTCACGACATACCGATCAATCGTGAGCAAGCAAGTTATTGCAATGGCTACAAGATAGAGGTCGCGGGCTATGACGAATAAAACATTATTACCACCCTCTGCGACGGGGTTGGAAAAGAGATTATCGCAAGCTATAGCCTGCTCCCCCCCCATTCCGATCCGCACTCTGTGGGATCCAATGACTTGTCCATATGAATTATTGCCTTACTTGGCATGGCAATATAGTGTCGATCGTTGGGATGAAAAATGGTCTGAGCAGACCAAAAGAAAAATTATAGCAGAAGCATTTAAAATTCATCAAATTAAGGGGACTAAAGAAGCAATTCGGCGCGCCGTTGAGCCTTTCGGATACTTAATAAATATTACCGAGTGGTGGCAAACAAATTCCGAACCGGGCACTTTTTCGCTTGAGGTCGGCGTGTCAGACTCCGGCATTTCTGACGAGTCATATAATGAATTAACCAGAATTATTGATGAGGTTAAACCAGTATCCCGTAAATTGGCGGGGCTGGCATTACACATTATGACAATCGGCCACACTAAAATAGGGGCTTCGGCATATGATGGAAACACGATTAGCATTTATCCTTACATTACAGAAACGATCATTACACAATCCGAAGGGCATTTTGGCGCAACTATTCATTTAATCGATACAATGAGCATAACATTATGAATCAAACCTACTATACAATTTTAACTAAACGAGGAGCGGCACTATTAGCTAATGCTACCGCACTTGGAGTGCCGCTTAAAATAACTCAAATGGCGGTTGGAGATGGTGATGGCATTATACCTAAACCAGACGCAAACCAAACCAATTTAGTGCACGAAGTTAGACGTGCAGCTATCAACACCTTATTTATTGATAAAGAAAACCCCAATCAAATTATTGCAGAACAAGTTATACCTGAGTCAGATGGGGGATGGTTTATTCATGAAATTGGCTTGTTTGATGACAAGGGTAATTTAATCGCCGTTGGTAACTGCCCTACCACCTATAAACCTAAATTAGCGGAAGGCAGCGGCCGCACACAAGTGATTAGAATGATTATTATTGTTGATAATACACAATCTATCGAGCTAAAAATTGATCCAGCAGTGGTATTGGCCACTCGGCAATACGTTGATGAACTCATTACCGCTAAAATGGCTATTCATGAAAAGTCAACCAATCACCCCGGTGCCACTACAAAATCAAAAGGCTTTGTACAATTAAATTCTGCCATCGATTCTAATCTTGAAAACCAAGCTGCAACGCCACTGGCAGTTAAAAAAGTCAATGATAATGTTGTTTCAGCTCACAACAGAATTAGTCAAGTGCACGATTATTCGAAAGAAATCGACAATAAAGTCACTTTAGCTAATAACAGAATTACCGATGTTCATGAGTACGCTAAATCGATTAATAACGATGTTGTTTCAGCTCACAACAGAATTAGTCAAGTGCACGATTATTCGAAAGAAATCGACAATAAAGTCACTTTAGCTAATAACAGAATTACCGATGTTCATGAGTACGCTAAATCGATTAATAACGATGTTGTTTCAGCTCACAACAGAATTAGTCAAGTGCACGATTATTCGAAAGAAATCGACGAACGTGTCACTGTAGCAAACAATAGAATTACTGATGTTCATCAGTTCGCAATCGGTGTGAACAATAATGTAAATTACGTCAACGATCGTGTAAACGTCATTACTGATAAATTTCAAACAGATAACTATGAATCACGCATTTATTCACACGACAAACGAGTTTATATAGTCATACGTGATGACGGCGTAATGGGAATGTATAGTCATGTAAAAAACGATTTTGTTTGGTATGTCAATCATGATGGGTGGATGAGTGGCTATATCACAGCAGACAGAATCGGCGGATTAGATCAGTTTGTTAGAGATAGAACCCCGCCAGTTGGCGTGCCGATGCCGTGGCCCCAACACTATCCGCCTACAGGTTATTTTGAATGTAACGGCTCGACGTTCGATAAAAATCAATGTCCTAAATTGGCTGCAGCCTACCCAGCAGGAGTATTACCAGATTTACGGGGTGAATTTATTCGCGGATGGGACAATGCACGAGGAGCCGATCCATACCGCTCAATATTAGAATGGCAGGCTCCACAAATTTCTGCGCATAGACATGTTGAAGGTTGGGGGGAAAATCAGAACACGTTTTCAGAAAAATGGCGTGAAAATTTTGCTCCGTTTGGAGCAACGGGTGGCAGTGGGCACTGGGTAGGAGCCAGCAGCAATGACATGGATAATGCGCTATTGTATACAAATGACGGTACAACTGGGAGTATAACAACATCCGCAGGAACAACATCTTGGTACGATTTAAACCCAGCTGGCCTTGTAGGTCATGAAACTCGTCCAAGAAATATAGCATTTATGTATATCGTTAAAGCAGAATAAACAGGAGAAAATATATGAAATATCAATTACAACCAAAATCAGCAGTGTTGGATAGTAATGGACTAACAGTCTCGTCAGGTTGGGTAGTTGTTTATAATGTTGACGTCAAAGGCGAATTTTTGCACGCAACATACCAATATTTACAAGTAGGTGTTGGATTGCCAGCTAATGCATATATAGATGCCCCGAAAAACGTTAAAGACAATCAAGCCATTATTCACAACGGCGAACAGTGGATATACCCACAAGATTTACGTGGCACTAAAATTTATTCAATGAAAACAGGTGCAGAAACGACCATGCAAGAAGTGGGGGAAATCCCAGATGGTTATACCATTTTAAAACCTACCAGTCAATTTGATAGTTGGGATGGTGAAAAATGGATATTAGATGCTGAAAAACAGCATCAGAATGAAATCAATCAGGCGTTATCAAAAAAATATCAACTGATTTCCGAGGCGACAACCCAAATCAGTTATTTGCAGGATGCGGTCGATACAGATATAGCGACCAATGAAGAGACCGAACTATTTGCTAAATGGAAAAAATATCGTGCGTTAATCAATCGCATTGATATCGAACAAGCACCAAATATCGATTGGCCTAAAAAACCAAAATAATCATTTATTAACTATTATTCTGGATAATTGTATTAATTTTCTGAGTATATAGCACAATTATCTGGAATATCTTTATTTATAAATAAACTCGCTCGCTTACGCAGGTTGTAAATTCAGCTTTCACAAATCGAACAACTAACACCCTTAACGTCAATATGCAAACATTCCCATATATTTTGTAATTCACAAATTTACTGGAGAACACAAATGCCAAATGACTACCACCACGGCGTCCGAGTCATAGAAATCAACGAAGGTGCACGCACAATCAGAACAGTTTCAACAGCTGTTATTGGTATTGTTTGTACTGGCGATGATGCCGATGCAACGTATTTCCCGCATAACACCCCCGTTTTGATTACCAATGTCAACACAGCAATTGGTAAAGCCGGCTCAAATGGAACTCTTAAGCCATCACTGGAGGCGATAGCCGATCAATGCTCACCGGTCATTGTTGTTGTTCGTGTTGAAACTGGCGCAACCGATGAAGACACTACAGCAAATATCATTGGTACAACAACAGCAGAAGGTAAATATACTGGCATGAAAGCCCTACTTTCAGCTCAAAGTCAATTGAAGGTAAAACCACGCATTTTAGGCGTGCCTGGTTATGACTCTTTGCCGGTTGCTACTGCGCTAGTAGCATTGGCGCAAAAATTGCGGGCCTTTTGTTATGTTTCGGCTTATGGAGCTAAAACCAAAGAGGATGCAGTGCTTTATCGCGATCAATTGGGCGCTCGTGAGGTAATGGTAATCTGGCCTGATTTTGTCGGTTTTGATACCACACAAAAACAAAATGTTACCTTAGCCGCGACAGCGCGAGCGCTAGGTCTACGCGCGCAAATCGATCAAAAGGTTGGCTGGCATAAGACATTGTCAAATGTTCCCGTTAATGGAGTTACCGGAATTTCAAGTGATGTGTTTTGGGATTTGCAAGAGGAGAGCTCCGATTCAAATTACTTAAACGAGCATGATGTAACTACCTTAATTTGCAATCAAGGATATCGCTTCTGGGGCTCTCGCACTTGCTCAGCGGACACATTATTTGCATTTGAAAACTACACGCGCACCGCGCAAGTGTTAGCTGACACTATCGCCGAGGCACAATTCGCGTTAGTTGATGCTCCAATGCACGCGTCATTAATCAAAGATTTAATTGAATCAATCAATAACAAATTCCGCGAATTAAAATCTAACGGCTACATTGTTGATGGTAAAGCATGGTTTGACCCTGAGGTAAATACACCAGACATCCTAAAGGCCGGCAAATTATATATTGATTATGATTACACCCCTGTCCCGCCTCTTGAAAATCTCATGTTGCGCCAACGAATCACTGATAAATATTTGGTTGATTTGGCAAATTCTGTGGCTTCTAATTAAGGATATCAATAATGGCACTTCCAAAAAAACTAAAGTACTTTAATGTTTATGTAGACGGAACCTCGTATATTGGTGAAATAGAATCATTTACACCACCGAAACTAACACGCAAGCTTGAAAATTACCGAGGTGGAGGCATGCCGGGCGTTGCTCCCATCGATCTCGGATATGATGATGACGCTTTAACCGTCGAATGGTCAATTGGCGGCCTCGCTTACCAAGTACTAAAAAAACATGGTGGTTTAATCAATGGTGTTACTTTGCGATTTGCCGGAGCTTATCAAAAGGACGATAGCGAAGATTTTGTCAAAGTAGAAATCATCGTCAATGGACGTCACAAAGAACATGATCGCGGCGAATTAAAACAGGGTGAGAGCAACTCAACCAAAATTACTACACTATGTACTTATTACAAAGAGATTATCGATAACGAGGAAATTACAGAAATCGATTTTATTAACATGATTGATAAAGTCGGTGGTAAAGATCGTTTAGAGCAAGCACGCCGCGCCATCGGCATTTAACTTCCTAAAATATAGCCCGCAAGAGCTATCATAAAATCCAAAAATATGAGGGTAACGTTATGCAAAACACACAAAAAATCAAATTAAAAGCAGGGATTCAATCAGGTAAAACAACTATTAGCGAGTTAACCATTCGAAAACCACTAACCGGAGATCTTCGTGGAGTTAAATTATTGGATTTTATCGAACTTGATATTGATTCTCTAGCTAAAGTACTGCCTCGAATTACCACCCCACAAATTGCAGAACATGAAGTCTTTGATCTCGATTTAATCGATTTATCTGAAATAACACAAGTTATTGCCAGTTTTTTGTCAGAGACATCGAAGAATGCCCCGACGGAATCCCCCAACGCGTAGAGGATGCGATCGCAGATGTTGCGATGGTATTTCACTGGCAACCATCTGCTATGTTTGATTTTACATTGTCAGAGTTAATGGAGTGGCGAGAACAGGCCCGAATACGGAGCGGAGCGAATGAATAACTTACAGTTAAATGTAAATTTAATGGGTGTTGATAAAGTTAGTCGTCCCCTTCGCAACGCTACGAATGGCGCCAAGCTATTGGCGCAGCAATTAACAGACACACGCAATAAGCTAAATCAATTAAATAACACACAAAAAAATATAAATGGATTTATTCAGTTAAAAAAACAATTTAGCGACGCTCAAAATAAAGCTAAATCACTAGCACTTGAGTTGAAAAACGCGCAGCGCCCCACAAAATCACTGCAAAACGCCTTTAACGCAGCGACAATAGAAGTTAAAAAGCTAAAAGAAAAGCTAACGCCGTTAAGGCAGGAATTGCAAAAATCAGGAATTAGCACTAAAAATCTAGCACAGCATCAAATAAATTTAAAAAACAATATTACAGCGACAAATCACAGCATTAACCAACAGTCCGAGCGTTTACGACAATTAAATCAACGTCAATCAAAACTAAATCAAATCAGAACAAAATATGATGCCGGCATGCAACGTGCGGCGGTTTTGGGCGCCGTAGGGTATGGCTCGCTATCAACTGGCCGAACTGTGTTTAGAGGATTAAAAAACCTACTTCATGTCGGTTATGAATTTGACGCCAGCATGAGCGCTACTCAAGCCGTTACCAGAATTGATAATAAAAACGATCCGAGGATGTTGGCGTTAAGGCAACAAGCAAGACAATTACCACTCATATCCAAATTTACTGATAGCGAAGTCGCACAAGGCCAATATTTTCTCGGTAGAACTGGGTACACGCCTGAGCAAATTTTAAAAGCCATGCCTGGTATGTTAGATCTTTCAGCCGCCGGCGACGTCGATTTAGCAACTACAGCAGATATTGCGTCTAATATTCAAATGGCAATGGGCTTACCTGCAGAAAAAATGAATCTTGTTGCTGATATTTTAACGGCAATGTTTACCCGGAATAATGTTGATATTCCTATGCTCGGCGAATCACTTAAATATTCTGCTGGGGTCGGAGCCTCATTTGGTCAAAGCTTTGCAACAATTGCAACGTTAACTGCTGTGATGGGGAATGCTGGGATACAAGGAAGTCAAGCGGGTACGACCTTACGTCAGATTTTGGTCAGATTGGGAACCTCAAACGCAGTTGCAAAATTAGGCGTTAAAGTCGCCGATAAAAGCGGTAATATGCGCGATGTTATTGACATTATGTCAGAGATCGCCGAAGCAACTAAGCATATGGGTAACGTGCAACGTGCAAGTATAAATAAGCAAATTGCAGGTCAAATCGGACTAACCGGATTTGAAGTTTTACTAACCCAAGCTGAAAGTGGCTATCTCAAAACAATGCGTGGAGAACCGGGTCAATATGATGGAGAAGCCGCAAGAGTAGCTAAAACAAAACTGGATAACCTCGCTGGTGATATGACAATGCTGCATGCGGCATTTGAAAATATTAGCGTAGAGTTATTTGAAAATAATAATGAATGGTTACGTGATGCGGTGCGCGGGTTAACTCACGTATTGCATAAAATTGGAGAGTTTCTCAAAAAACACCCCGCCCTCTCAAAAGCTATTGTAATGCTGGGTACAGGTATAGCAATCGTCAGTGCGGCATTTGGTGCATTTGCGCTAGTTTTAATGACCGTATTCGGCCCAATGTTGATGACAAGGTTTTTATTATCGCGAGTGGGCTTAGAATTTGGCGGGTTATTTATAAAAACAAAAGTTGCTCGCGGCGGATTCAAATCATTAATCAAAACGATGTTATCATTTGTCGGCGCGCCCTTCAAAAGAACCAGTGCAGCCATTAAGTCCTTGGGTCGTTCATTGGCAAAAACATCTAAAGCCCCAAAAAAATTTGGCGGAGCATTTAAAGGTGTTGGTAATACGTTATTAAATTTCACGCGCTCACCAATAAAATCATTAAAAAAAGGGATTGGCGGTATAGGGAAAACATTAATCACTGTAGCGCGTTCACCCGTGAAATCATTCGCCAGTCTGGGGCGAGGATTCCTATTATTCGCAGGTTCACCGATTAGAGCTCTTGGTAGTGCTTTTTTGGGTTTAGGGCGGACATTATTTTCGTTCTCTCGCATCCCCGGCATTATATCTGTTGCATTTAGGGGGCTTTTTGTTGTTCTTGGCCCCATTGGTTGGATTTTGGGTGCTATCGCTGCAGTTGGTCTCACTATTTATAAATATTGGCAACCATTAGAAGCTTTTTTCTCAGGGTTTTGGGAGGGGCTAAAAGAGGCATTAAAACCGGTTAGAGAGGAGTTCTCTTTTCTCGACCCTATTGTCAAAGCCGTTGGTGATACCTTTAAATGGTTGGGTAAAAAAATCGATGAATTAACAAAATGGTTTAAAGATTTATTTACTCCGGTAAAATCAACAAAAAAAGAACTAAAAGAAGCCAAAAACGCCGGAAAATCGTTCGGTCGCACGGTAGGCGGAGCCGTTCGATGGGTACTATTAAAATTCAAAAGTTTATTTTTGAAAATAAAGGAAATTATTGATTACATTGCCGGTACTCCAGAGAGAATAGGGAAAACAATTAAAGAGCTCAAAGAGGCATTGATTGGTGAAGATGGAATTGTCGCAGAATGGAAGAAAAAAGGGCAAAGCATCGCTGACAATTTAAAAGATGGTATTTCGGATAAGTGGTCTCAAACAAAAAATGCCGTTAGCGGATTCGGTGCCAGCGTGGGCAATTGGTTTGCAGCCGCATTGAACGCATCACCAACAGCCAAGCTAGGTTTATTTACGGTTGATGGTTATACTAGCGGCGTTAAACGGCGACAACCGACCGCATTAAAAGCGGTCAATAAACTTGGGAATAACGTAAGTAGCAAATTTAAAAAATCATTAGACATTCATTCACCATCCCGCGTATTCGCTAAATTCGGGGGATACACGGTTGATGGTTACGTCCGGGGTATTGAAAATAAACAATCAACCGCACTGCAATTTATACATCAACTGGGCAACGGGATTAGTAACCAATTCAAAAAATCATTAGACATTCATTCACCATCGCGAGTATTTGCCAAATTTGGCGACCACACAGTTAACGGTTATATAAAAGGTGTTAATCGCACCCATCCAGCGGCGACAAAAGTATTAAGTAAATTCGCAAATAAGATTACTTCGATCCCAAATGGCGTTGTTATTGATAAACGCGTACCACTTAGCCAAGCCTCTAATGCGTCACAATATTACATCACCATCAATGCCTCGCCCGGCATGAACGAACAAGATATTGCACGATGTGTTATCAAAGAGCTTGAACGCCGCGATCGCAACCATTCAGCACAATTCAGAAACAGTTTAAGGGATATCGATTAATATGATGATGTGTTATGGCTTATTTGTTTTCAGCTTAAAAACAATACCGTATCAAGCTGCAGAAGAAAATAAGGATTGGCGTTACCCCGCTAACTCACGCGTTAATCAACGGTCAGCATTACAGTTTATCGGACGGGATAATGAAACTATTACGCTGTCAGGAGTTTTATATCCAGAACTGACAGGTGGCCGGTTAAGTTTGGCATGGCTTGAAAGAATGGCCGATTTAGGTTATTCGTGGCCATTGATAGAGGGAACAGGGATTCCGCTTGGTTTTTTTGTAATGACAAATCTAAAAAAAACTAAAACAGAATTTTTCAAAGATGGCGCTCCGCGTAAAATTGAATTTACCATTTCACTAACAAAGGTTGACCCGCCAGACTGGTTGCCGTTTGCTGACATCATAGGGATGATATGAAACAACCCGCTTATACAATTAGTATTGATAACAAGGATATAACTTCTAATTTTGACAAACGCTTGATATCAATGCAAATTACAGAAAACCGAGGGTTAGACGCTGATTCAATCTCAATCGAATTAGATGATAGCGATGGTGCCCTTGAGCTGCCAAAACGAGGAATTGAAATTAGCGTATCGCTGGGATGGTTTAATGACAATGTAATTTTGCAAAATATTTTTACCATTGACGAGTGCGAGCACACAGGCACGCCCGACGTTCTATCAATCAGGGGCAAAAGCGCAAATCTTCGTGACTCGCTAAATGAAAAACGCGAGAAAAGCTATGATAGTACTACGTTGCACGCAATCGTTGCAGAGATAGCAAAACGCCATAATTTAGACTATCGAATCGATAAAAATTTAGGCGATGAAAGTATTACACATTTAGATCAAACAAATGAGTCTGACGCATCATTTTTAACTCGCATCTGTAATGATCTAAATGCCGCAGCAACATTAAAAAATGGAATGCTAATAGTGTTCAAAAAAGGCATTGCAAAAACAGTAAATGGGAAAGATATACCAACGACAACAATTACCAGAAAACTTGGTGATCAGCATCGATTTGCCATCGCTGATCGCAAAGCATATACAGGTGTAAAAGCGTACTGGATTGATTATAGGCAACAAAAAAAGCAACAAGCAAAAGCCACCAGAAAACCGAATAAAACACAAAATCAGAATAAACAAACAAATGACAATGGTGTATTGGTCGGCGCAGACGGTAACGTAAAAATATTACGACATACATATGCCAGTAAACAAAACGCATATAGAGCGGCTCGCAATGAGTGGGAAAAATTACAGCGAGGGGCTTCACAATTTAGCATCAATCTAGCCGAGGGCCGCCCGGATATGTACCCAGAAATGCCGGTTGAAGTTAGCGGATTTAAAAAAGAGATTGATTCAACTTTATGGACAATCACCAGATGCACGCACACACTAAATAGCGCAACTGGATATACTACATTCGTGGAGCTGGAAATAAAATTACAAGATGATGAAATACCATTAGAAGAACAAAAAGATAAATAACATTTTGATTAAAATGGGAATTGTGTTAAAATCCTGTTTAATTTAGTTCAACAGCTAAAGAGGTGTAAAATCAATGAAATGTCCGCACTGCAAATCAAAAACCACAATTCGAACAAGCGAAGAAATCAGCCCTATTACGCGCAAGCAATATCGACAATGTACTAATGTTTACTGTTGTCATTCATTTGTTGTATTGCAATCAGTTTCACTAACAATAGTTCCTAGTGCAATTCCCGATCCTTCAGTTAATATCCCGTTATCATCAAAGCACCACGCTGCATAAAACGGGGCTATGCCCCGCTACCTTCAGCATTCGCTTTCTGAGTATTCATCGACCTTAATAATATTTCATGCAGTAAACACAAACCTATTTTTAAGTCTCGTTCCGACAAATCCGCATCAATCATTAATCTACTGACAAATTCTGCGCGTTCTATTTTAATATCATTTATTGTTAATTCATCCATTCGCACCTCCATTACTGTTGTTTTATACAGTATATTTATTAGTTATTTTATTTTCAATAGATTTTTTAAGTTTTTTATTTCAAATATATGTTTTATTTGAATATATACACAAAACCGCATTATTTTTTAGAAAAAGGTAAAATAACTGTTGACTAGTGGCGCGCGTCATTATATTATTACCTCAGAGTTAAAAATAACTCAACCGATCTGGCGGTTACCAGAATTATTTAAAAGGTAAAAATCATGGCAACATTTAAACAATTAGCTAGCTCAATCGATCATTTAGATTCATTAATCAAATCCGCACAACACGAAATCGAACTACATCAACGACGAATCAAGAAGTATCAGAAAGCCCTTGATTTAATTAATAATAAACAAGGTGAATTGCTAATATTAGAATCACAGTATAAATCTGTGAAAAGCGAAGCGGAAGAAAAAAAAGAAATATTAAAAGAAAAGTTAAATAGAGTTGTTGATGTCGAATTGATTTTAAAATCAATCAGCATCATGTCACGAGCAATTAGAACGCGCAGAGCGCCAGCTAAAAGTGATTTTTGGGAAGCGCAAAAAGTGATAGAAGACGCAGTCCTTCAATTACGAAAAGTAAATTTAGTCAGTAAGGGGTTGGATAAATTGGCGCTAATGAACTACAACCGACCAGATCGAGATTTCCCTTCCAGTGTTGGATTAGATGAAATTTTTAATCTAATTGAAGTCAAAACAGAGGGGGACGAATAAATGATTGTTTCAAAGTGGCTATTAGAATATGATAAAATTTTACCCAAAAAAAACTTGCACCCGCAAACTGTCGTCGAAAAGCGAAGATTTTTAAAAATCATCAACAATAAAATTGGCGAGTTAGATTTAATTGAAGTTAGACCGATCGATTTGAAAAATATAATTGATATATATGTATTGGCTGATAAACCAAGTCCTGCTAAATCTATGCATTCATTACTAAAAGATATTTTTAACGAAGCGATGATTTATGGCCATACTGATCATAATCCAATCTGGCCGTTAAAATACCCAACTCAGAGAGTAAAACGGGCTAGATTATTATTTGATGAATTCCAAGCATTAGCAGAAAGAGCAAAAAAAGATTATCCCAAATATTTATATAATATGCTGATGCTAACTATAATTACAGCTCAGCGCCCTAGCGACACGCTATTTATGGGTGCAAATCAAAACGATTATTTTATTAAGGATGATTTTTTATACATTCATCAACAAAAAGGTCGTCGATATCTAGAAATTGACGGAGTAAAAAAACTGATAACGCCCGGTCGGAAAATTGCTTTACCATTAGATCTGCGATTAGATATAATTGATATGTCATTGCGAGACATCATAAAACTATCTGGCGGTAAAGACTATTTTATAGAATATAAAAATAAACGCGTGGAATACTGGCGCGTTAACCGTGATTTTTGTAAATTAAGAAATGAGTTATATCCCGCCGATTACTGGCGTGATTATAACCCGCCGTCTTTTTTTGAAATAAGATCGCTTGCGGAACGCTTATACCGAGAACAAGGGATCAATACACAGGTGTTATTAGGACACAAGTACAGTACAACAACAGAACTTTACAACGACTTAAGAGGACGAGAATGGCTGCACCTCAAGATTTAAACACTTACCGAATTTATGTATTAAAACAAAGAAAAGGCGGAAGTGAAATACTTTTAGAAACACGTACAAACACAACAAGCTTTGATCTTGCAAAAGCTGCATTTTGGCAATTGTATAATAAGCAATTTGATAATAAGCATCTTTTATTAATGACTTGCAATAGCAAAAAGTTATACGTTTACCGTTATCAATCATCGCCCGGCGATGATTGTTATCTTTCACTTGATACAGAGTTGAAACATGAATAGAGAAAAGCAACGCAAAAATGAACAAGCATACCGTGATCGGAATGCCGGGCGCCCTCGCCTACCGGGCACATATTTGACAGAACAAGAAAGCGAACTACTAAAAAAATTAGCTGCGGTTTGCGGAACTCAAAAAAAAGCAATTTTTGAGGGATTAGAGTTATTAAAAGAAAAATTAAAAAAAGATAAAATAATTGTTGACTAATGACGCGCGCCATTATATTATAGCTCCAGAGTTAAGCAATAACTCGCCTGATCTGGCAGATTCCAGAATTACTTAAAAGGTAACAATTATGAAAAATTTTAAATTTTCGCACTACATCTCAAGAATGGCTTTAAACAACGTATCAATCGCAGTTTATACCAATCGAAATAATTCAACTTATAAATTAGTCGCAGAAACAAACGGCGAAAAAATCCCGGGAACAATCATTGTTTTTCTATCTGCTAAAGATTACGGCGCATTGCCAGAGGATCCTTACAGAGCTATCGATAGATATATCAAATGCGCTGCAATGTGTGGAATTAGATATCATTAATAAATAAAAGCCGGGTTACCGGCTTTTTTATAAAAATCCACCGCCATTTTACCGCCACTTAATATTTTCTAAGATTTTATCGGAAGGAAAAATAATAGATAAGTTATTGATTTTATGGTCTTTAAGTGGTGGGTTGTGAGGGGATCGAACCCGCGACCAATTGATTAAGAGTCAACTGCTCTACCGACTGAGCTAACAACCCACTTGAAAGTGGCATTATTTTATATAACTTTATAGACTAATGCAACATCTTCTTGTTTGAAATTAATATAATAACTAAATTCATCACACTTTTCTTGTTACATAGTAACATGCAACCCGATGATACCAATAACAATAACACTTAAACCAAATATTCGAGTAAAATTTTTCGGTTCTTTAAAAATAAACATATTAGTCAATACTGCGCCAGAAGTTCCAAGTCCTACCCAGACAGGGTAAACAATACTTAAATCCAGATATTGGAGTGAAAAATAAAACAGTGTGAACGAAACCAAAAAACCACCCCAATATAACATCAATCGAAACCAGCTTTTTTGCTGCGAATAAAGCTTAAGACCAATAGCACCAACAACTTCGAAAATTGCAGCTGTTAAAATAAATAACCATCCCATATCTTGATCCAAATTTTAGTTAATTAACTATCGGCTCGTTTAAGTTGCACAACACCAATAATAATTAATGCAACAAAAAATATTTCAATAAGTTTGATTTCTTTACCAAATATAACCATATCAATAACTAATGAACCAATCGCTCCAACACCAGAAAATATTGCATACACAGTGCCAGTAGGAATTGTCTTACATGCATTAGTTAAAAACGTAAAATCAATAACAATCACAAGGATAACAATAATCCAATGCCACCATTGATTTGCAGTAGTAAAACCAAATACCCAACACAATTCAAAAAAGCAGGTGAGAACAACAAATGCCCACTCTTTATTCCTGCTGTCCATAATGACCTCATTACTTTTTTATTTTCAATTTCTATTGCTTAATTTTGTCTTTTCATTAATCTGCTTAATGAAAACAAAAGACGGTTCGCAAACTAGCTTGTTTGCCACCAAAAGATTATGATATTTATGCAGAGAAACAATTCAACCTTATATAAAATATCGATAATTTCTAAATTATCTTAATAATATTTCATTAATATTTCTTTCCATATATTAATAATTTTATAATGACAACTAAAAAATGGCAAGCCCGAGTTGATGATAATTGCATGCTTTTAAATAACTTTCTCAAAAAATCATTAAAAATAGAAATAAATATAGTACTTTTAACCCATATTTCTTACCCAACATGATCAGCTTTTATTGGGTTGATTCTGCCTTTAATACCAACGATAGTTTAGCTTTATTATTAATATGAATTAATAAATATAGACAATTTGAATTGTAAAAAATTTGCTGAAAGGGGTTTTTTTTCAATTAAATCAATATAGAATACTTCGCTTAGTGCTTTAATTCTTTTCGAAAGCAAAATAATTCAAGTACTTTAAACACAACTTATTTAATACTTTTATTAAAGAATAAGTCAGATAAATCAAAAGGAATAGACAATGTCAAAAAAATCGGACGATGAATTTAAAGTCGGCATAAAAGCTTATGTATCGCTTATTGTGGCCATACTGTTTTTTTCCGGACTATTTTATAATGTAGATGGAAAAGCTTGGTTGGGGGCATTTGATTTTACCAGTTTAAGTGGTAAGTTTGGCACAATGCTCCATCCAGAGAAAAATACCTTCGTTGGTGAGGGTGGAGTTAGCGCCAGAGCCGGCTTTATTTTCGCTCTGTCATTAATCCCAACCGTTATGCTTGCATTAGGCGTGTTAGAAATCTTTACCCATTATGGTACCATCCGTGCGGCTCATAAATTATTAACTCCACTACTTAAACCTATCTTAGGCGTTCCGGGTAAAACGGGTTTAGCGTTAATTACGGATTTACAAAGTACTGATGCTGGCGCGGTATTAACCAAAGAATTATACGATGAAAAACAGATCACTAAAAAAGATCTGGTCATTATTAGTGCATGGCAATATTCTGGAGCCGGGTTAATAAATAACTATTTTTCTATTGGCTCAGCGCTTTTTGCGTCAATGTCTGTTGCAATATTTACGCCACTGGTCATTATGATTGTATTGAAATTTGTCGGTGCAATTTTAGTCCGCCTTGTTTTAAATTCAGTTTATAAAAAGGACTTTATCAATGAGTAATTCAAGCGATCAAAAACAGACTAACAATCCATTAGATATTTTTGTCATTGGTGCGCGTAAAGGCTTTAATATTGCGATTAACAATTTAATGCCTAACATCATTATGGCATTTGTTATTACCGAAATATTAAAAAGACTTGGCTTAATGCAATTAATTGGTGAAAAATTTGCACCGATCATGGGACTTTTTGGTCTACCGGGGGAAGCGATTACCGTTCTATTGACAGCTTGGTTATCAGCCTCGGCAGGAACAGGGGTTGCAGTAAATTTAATTAGTACTGGCACTCTTAGTGGTATGGATATCACAATTTTAGCACCAGCTATTTTCTTAATGGGTTCACAATTACAATATATGGGACGCCTACTAGGAGTTGCTGATGTGCCTAAAAAATATTGGCCACTATTAATGGTTAATAGTATTGTTAATGCGTTAATAGCGATGATCATTATGCGATTTATTGTGTGATAAAGGAGATATCTATGTCGAATGTACTCGAACACTACCACTATTTGCATCAAATTCCTGAACTTGGGTTTGAAGAAGTTAAAACATCCAACTATATAGCCACTAAACTGGAAGAAGCCGGTTATAAAGTCACGCGTAATATTAATAATACCACCGGAATTGTTGCAGAATATGACACTGGTAAATCAGGCCCCGTACTGGCATTACGGGCGGATATGGACGCTTTAGGACATATTATTGATGGTCAACATTGCGCCAGACACACCTGTGGTCACGATGGCCATTCATCGATGTTATTGACTGCCGCGCAAGAGCTTATCAAAGAAGGAAATATCAAAAAAGGTAAACTAAAATTGATTTTTCAACCTGCTGAAGAGTTAGGTTCTGGTGCATTGGCTATGATTGAAGGCGGTGCAATTGATGATGTTGATATGATCATCGGTTTACATGTTCGCCCTAAAGAAGAATGCCCTAAAGGCTTTGCATCTGCTGCTATGTTCTATTCGGCTTCAACCACAGTTGAAGTCAATATTCATGGTGTTCCCGCACATGGGGCAAGACCACATTTAGGCGTCAACGCTTTAGATGCGGCAACTATGGCGATTCAAGCCGTGAATACCATTCATCTAGCACCAAGTTTAACCTATAGCGTCAAAGCAACTCGTTGTATTTGTGATGCCGGTGTAACCAATGCTATTCCGTCCGAGGCTTATGTTTGTTGGGATTTACGCGCACCAACCAACCCTGCTATGGATGAATTAAAAGCCAAAACGCTTAAAGCGATTGAATTAAGTGTGGCATCTATCGGTGCTAAAGCTGATATCAAAGTATCGAAGGAAATCCCTGCTGCAGAAATTGATGATGAAGTTACGCAAATTATTGCTGAATCTATTATCGATGTACTTGGCAAAGAGGGATTGAAAGAACCAATTTTCACACCAGGTGGCGAAGACTTCTTTAATTATCCGCGTGAAAGAGATGTAAAATCTGGTTTTTGGGGCTTAGGTGTTGATTTGACACCCGGTCTTCATCATCCTGATATGACTTTTGATACATCTGCATTAGAAAATGGAGTAAAAATTACTAAAACTTGTGCTTTGAAAGTTTTAGGTTAAGCAATAAATCCGCCGATTATTTCGGCGGTCATTGAGCGTAATTGTTTAAAATGAGATGTTAGTATTAATAAATAACGTTCTCCCTGGTTCGTTGTATGTTGCTGCACCTGCGCCTCGAACACTGATTACACCGTTTTGAGGATTTTTCAAAGAAGAAGAGTTACCCTTTCTAAACAGACGTTTATCAAATAAATTATCAACACCAGCAGTGAACGTAAAATTCTTGTTAAATTGATATTGCCCACTTAAATTTAAAAGCGCATAAGGACTGAGTTGATTGGTTGAACTATCTGTAAGTTTTTCGCCCAAATAGTCATATTTTCTCGGTCGTTGTTTGCCATACCAAGTAACAGCAGTTAATAATGAAAATTTGTCGGTTGCTTGCCAATCTATTGAGGAGTTTAAGGTATATTTCGGGATGATTGACAAATAATCACCGCTTTTTTTATTTTTTGACTGCAACATCCAAGTTAAGTTATTACGAAAATTAACGGTTGATGTAACAGGAATAGTTATACTACCTTCCAATCCTTCAATTACCGATTTAGGTACATTTTGCCACTGAAAAATATTCGAATTTTTAAACTTATTTTGGCCACCTTCTGCTTGCCCAATAGGGCTAGTACCAGAATCGATTTTATTATGATAATCATTACGGAAATAAGTTAAGCCTGCAATTAAACCTGCATTATTATGAAACTCTAAACCGATTTCTTTATTTACACTTGTTTCCGCTTTTAATTTTTTGTTACCTATTAAGTAACAACTACCACCCGCGCCATAACAGCCCTGTCCACGACTATAAAGCAGATAATTAGGGTTAGTTTGATATAAATTAGGTGCTTTATAGGCTCTAGCAATACCCAGTTTTAAACTAAAATAGTCACCTATTTCCTGAAATAAATTTAACCCTGGACTCCAGTTACTACCTGACTCGCTTTGATGATTATAACGTATCGTTGGCGTCAACATGGTAGTTTGGGTGAGTTCGATGTTATCCTCAACAAACACCCCCCAAAGATTAGCTGAAGCGTTTTCACTGCGAGCTTCATTTTTAATCCACGGTATACTGCCACCTTCTGTAATAGTTTGTGTATTGGAAGTTGGATCTTTCATCTTTTGATGATTATATTCACCACCAATAGTCATGGTTTGTGGTACAACGATGGTTAAAGGAAAACTAGTTTCATTATGTAAGGTAAAATTATTGTATTCGATCGTTGAAAAACTATCATCTTTAAAGCGACCTTCAGTGCCACCAGCTAAACCTTCATTCAAGCGAGTATTACGTGTTTTTTCAAGTTGGATATAAGACATGGTATTCACGCCATTGTCCCAATAACCACGATGAGTAACTGAGTAATTTTGACGATTCATTCTATTAGTTTCATCGTTATAAAATCGACTAACCAATTTATCAGGATTATTATTTTGAGTGTCACCAGCATAAATATTACCTTGACGACTAACACTTGTCTCAAATTCTAGTGATTGTTTATCAGTGATATCCCAAAGAAGTATGCCATTTATATCTTTATTACGCACACCTTCACGTCCTGCACTAACCGAACTTGGATTAATTTGATGTTTTTTATTGATATCCCAATCATCAGCCTCGGTTTTGTTGAGATTACCATATAAACGCATACTTAGATTATCCGTTAATCCACCTGTTAATAAGATATTTGTTCTTTGGGTTGCCCCTTCTTTACTATGTGAAGGTAGATTTAAATAGCTATTCCACGAAATATGCCACTCTTTAGTCGGCTGTTTTGTGATAATATTCACGACACCACCAGCAGCACCATCACCATAACGAGCGGCGGCTGGACCACGCAAAACATCAATCCTTTCGATAATTTCAGCAGGTACCCAATTGGTATCACCGCGAGTATCTCTTTCACCCCGCCAGCCATAGCGAACTGACATACGGCTTTTTACTGGTCGTCCATCAACTAAAATTAAGGTGTTTTCTGGTCCCATTCCGCGAATATCGATTTGTCGATTATTACCTCGTTGACCACTAGTAGAGTTACCGGTCAAACTGACACCAAGCATGGTGCGAATGATTTCTGAAATATCATTTTTAGGTGGCATTTTACTTAATTCTTTTTGGGTAATCATTGAAACACCTAAAGCTTGTTTGCTCTGCTCAGAGGCGGTGACGACCATAACCTCATCGGCATCGTTATCATTATGAACTGATGAATCACCATTATCTGCATAGGTATTGTGACAAATAAAACTGATGAGTGTTGCTAATAAGTAAGTCGATTTATATTTGGTATTCATATATTATCCCTGATATTTTATTAATAATGATTATCATTATTAATTAAGTCGAAGTAATATAAATGAAATTCATTTATATTCAAGTTAATTAGGGATATTTGGGATTAAATAAATTTTTATTTAACTTTGAAATTTAATTGAATGCTATCTTGTAGCGCAATAATAGCCGCTGTTTTGTGCGATTGTTCAGGATAGACTTTATAACTTATGGTGAGCTGATTAAGTTTAGCTTGTTTTAATCGAGTAAATAACTGTTTTGCATAATCGACCATTTTTCGATTCTGGCGGTGTTTTAATAGCAGTTTTCGCTGCTGTTCGGGTAATGTCTGCTCAACAGGCAGTAAAGATTGTTCGGCACCGCCCACAGAGATCAACAAATTAATGGGTTTATTTAGAGCATGTCGCTGATTAATTAAATAATTTGCTAATACACTAAACATATAACCATCACTAAACCACAGAGAAGGGCTGGATATCACATAAGTATTAAAAACCACTGGTTTAGTTAAAAAAATGTATAAATTAAATAATCCACCATAGGAATGGCCAAAAATGGCTTGCTGGTTAGGATTAATAACATAGCGCTTTTCTATTTCCGGTTTAAGCTCTTGGGTTAAAAAATCGTAAAAAGCATCTGCTCCGCCGTACCTACTGGCCAAATTTATTTGCTTATTGGGCAAAACTTCAAAAACATAGTTTTCTGGTTTAGGTAAAAAATCAACATCACGCCGTGTTTGATTAAAATAATCTATGGCAACAATGATGCCTTCTTGAATAATGCAACGTTCACACGTTTGATTTGTAATTATTTGCTTAGTTGCTAAAAAGTAACTGTCACCATCAAGTAGATAAATAATTGGCCAACCACCGTCGGGAGTCGGTTTATTAGGAGTATAAATCGTTACTTTATAATCGCCATTGGTTTTTGAATGAAATAGTTCAATATGAGTATTCGGGATAGTCACAACTTTCGACAGATGAGATTTTGACTGGCAACCAGTGATGACAAACACCATTAGGATATAAAAAAAACTTAATCGTGACATAAATTGCACCAGAATATCAATTATCAATTAACTATAAGATAGGCTAAATATGTTGAGTTTACCAATGTTAAACTAAATAAAGCTGAAATTACTGTCGAATAATCAATTCGACAGTTAATCGTGGTTATAGTTAATTTGATTGGCGATAGGCCACTATATCTTCAATGGTGACTACCGGTAGCTGATGCTGTTTTGCAAACGCAACAACTTGTGGCGCTCTAGCCATTGAACCATCATCATTCGTTAATTCACAAATCACTGCTGCTGGTTTATAACCCGCTAATGCCACTAAATCCACAGAGGCTTCGGTGTGTCCCCGACGATTTAATACCCCACCCTCTTTGGCAACTAATGGAAAGACATGTCCAGGATGATGCAAATCACTTGGTTTAGCGTTGTCGGCGACCGCAGCTTTTACTGTGGTGACCCTATCCGCCGCTGACACACCGGTGGTAACACCTTTTGCTGCTTCAATAGTAATGGTAAAAGCGGTATGATTTTTACTCGTGTTATTGGCAACCATCATTGGTAGTTCCAATTTATCACAATAGGATTGCGGCATACATAGACAGACGATACCACTACCATATCGAATAGTTAGTGCCATTTGCTCGGTTGTGATTGTTTCGGCTGCCCAAATAATATCCCCTTCGTTTTCACGATCTTCATCATCTAAAACTAATACGCCAGATCCAGCTTTGATTGACGCGATTGCTCTTTTTACGCGCTCAATTGGGGTTCCGAATTCATTTAAATTAAACTGATTCATGGTAGATACCTATCCTGTTTTATTAAACTAAATATATTTATTCTTAATTAAGTGAATTAGATTTATTAAGCATTAAATATATTAAATACCAGAATCAGGGCAAGTGCTTGACCATAGTGATTTTGCTATAGCGCAAATATAGAAAAGATAAGCTACTCTCTTTCATCCAGACTTTAACTGTCGGCTTTGGAATCTCACCAAATCTGCTGTCCTTAATAAAATAGGATTTTACTAAGCGCTCGTGGGCTATACCACCGGTGGGGAATTGCGCCCCGCCCTGAGAATTTTGTCAGTAACCTGACTGCGCACACTATAATATAAAACGGCTAAAAAAACACGTATATTTTATAAGGATAAAAAAATTGCCGCAAAAGCGGCAATAATTAATAATCAGATTAACGCATGCGAATTTCTCTTAAATGTCGTTTTTCGGCGCGACGCATCCAAAGCCATGACATAAAACCGATAATACCAACAATTAGTAAAATAATTGTTGCTAAGGCATTAACTTGTGGATCGACACCTAAACGAACCTTAGAAAATACTAGTTTCGGTAATGTCATTGCACCCGGTCCGGTAACAAAATTAGCAATAACCACATCATCAAGTGATAGAGTAAATGCCAATAACCAACCAGAAACCAGCGCTGGTGCAATCATTGGTAAAGTAATTATGAAAAATACCTTCAATGGATTCGCACCAAGATCTAAAGCCGCTTCTTCGATTGACTTGTCTAACTCTCGCAATCTGGCACTGATAACAACTGTCACATATGCAGTACAGAATGTTGCATGCGCCATCCAAATAGTCAATGCACCGCGTTCTTTTGGCCAACCGAGCGCTTGTCCCATTCCGACAAATAGCAGTAATAAGGCTAAACCAGTAATGACATCAGGCATAACTAACGGTGCCGTAGTCATAAACGAGAACAGGTTAGAGCCACGGAATCGTCTAAACCGAATGAGAGTAAAAGCAGCTAAAGTACCCAGTACAATCGATAATGAGGCTGCACCTGCCGCGATAGTCAAACTCAATCCTACTGCTTTGAGTAAAGTGTCATTATGTATTAACTCAACATACCATTTGGTTGAAAATTCTGCCCATACCGTTACCAGCCTTGAACTATTGAACGAATAAACAATCAGAATAATCATGGGGATATATAAAAAGGAAAAAACTACTAATAGAATTAATCCTTTTAAACATCTCACTAACAACGCAATTGTTACAATAATTGTTAAGATAAGGCTAAATAGTAAGCATCCGACATACAAGCTAGCACTACCTAATAGCGCAAATCCTGATGCAGAGATCAAAACCGATAACACTATTGAACCGAATAATGCAGCAATAAAAACAATCAATGCTGAGCGCATGACTAATGGTAAATTATTCATTTATTTACCTCCCATTTCTCGGTTCTGGAACTTATTAAAGTAGTAGATAGGTACAATTAATATCAATAACATCACTGTTGCCACTGCTGATGCAGCTGGCCAATCGTGATTATTAAAGAATTCAGCCCATAATTGGGTACCAATCATTAGACCATCAGAAGGACCTAATAATTCAGGAATAACATATTCACCTACTGCAGGAATAAATACCAACATGCCTCCGGCGATAACGCCATTTTTGGTTAGCGGTACAATAATTTTGAAGAAGGTTTTAATTGGTTTACAACCAAGATCTAACGCCGCTTCAATCAGCGTTGTGTCTACTTTACTTAATGAGGTATAAATTGGTAATACCACAAATGGTAAATAAGAATAGACAATACCGATGTAAACCGCCAGATAGGTTTTCATTATAATTAAAGGCTGATCTATAACCCCTAACCACATTAAGAAATTATTTAATAGCCCATTAGGATTTAAAATCCCAATCCAAGCATAAACCCGAATTAGAAACGAAGTCCATGATGGCAAAATGATTAATAGCAATAAAATATTTCTGGTTGACGGTTTACATTGTGAAATAGCCCAAGCCAAAGGGTAACCGATCAAAATACATAGCAATGTGGAAATTGCAGCAACTTTTAATGATTGTAAATACGAGTCTAGATAAATAGTATCTTCGAGTAAATTAAAATAATTACCAAAGTTTAAAACAATATTGACTAGGCCATCTTCATAACTTAGCAGTTCAGTATAAGGTGGAACGGCTATCGCCACTTCGGAAAAACTGATTCGAAATACAATCAAAAACGGTAATAAAAATAGCAACAACATCCAACAATATGGAATAGCTATTACTAATAGACGTCCATAGAGTGTCATCAAATCAGAATCATCACGTTGTAGTCGCATCTTGCGATAAGCATAATAGATCGCCACTAAACCTAATCCAGCAGGTATATATAAAATACTGCCGGCTATAATCAACCGATAAGCAAATTTAGATGGTTTATAATGTGCCAAATATGCGCCAACACATGATACTAATAAACTTAATACCATTGACGTAAATAACGCATCTAAAAACAGATTGTCAAATGCATTGATGGTTACAAAACGTAAATAAACACCAAGTAACACTAAGGCATTTAACAACAAACCCCATAAAATGGATCGCATCAATATATCCTCTTGTGTTTATTCGGTTAGCACAACACAGCTATCAATTTCCCAACTTAAGTTGACAATATCCCCCCAAGTTGGCATTCCTTTACGATAACGATGTTCGTTTTGTAGTTGAGCAATAATAATCTGTCCACTTTGTAATTTAACATGGTAAATCGACAGATCACCTAAATAAGCAATTTCAACTACTTCACCCGTGGCAACATTGTAACCATCGGCTGGAATTTCATCACAAAGTTTAATTTTTTCCGGTCGTAATGCGACTTGAATTGGTACACCTTCAACCGCTGGTGAATCGTAATCGACTTTTAATGGGTGTTTAATCATCGGACAACTGATAATTAATCCATCTTCTAAGGTCTCTTGTAAAATACCGTCAAAAACATTTACAGAACCAATAAACTCTGCACTATAACGGCTATTTGGATGTTCATAGATTTCTTCAGGCTCACCTATTTGCACAAACTGGCCTTTGTTCATAATCGCAATACGCCCAGCCATAGTCATGGCTTCTTCTTGATCATGGGTAACCATTACGCAGGTTGCACCAACTTGTTCTAAGATGCTGACGACTTCAAGTTGCATTCGGTCACGAAGTTGCTTGTCCAATGCTCCCATTGGTTCATCTAACAATAGTAATTTTGGTCTTTTAGCTAAACTTCGAGCTAAAGCAACGCGTTGTCTTTGACCACCTGAAAGTTGATGAGGTTTACGTTTGCCAAACTGTTCCATATGCACAAGCGCCAACATCTCTTCAACACGGTGTTTAATTTCATTTTTATCTAATTTATCTTGTTTTAAACCAAAGGCAATATTTTGCTCAACCGTCATGTGAGGAAAAAGAGCATACGATTGAAACATCATATTTATAGGGCGATTGTAAGGTGGTACTTGAGATAAATCTTTACCATCTAAAATAATTTGTCCTGAAGTCGGTTGTTCAAAACCGGCAAGCATCCGCAATAATGTTGATTTACCACTACCCGAAGCGCCTAATAAGGCAAAAATCTCTCCGGTATAAATGGTTAAATTGACATCATCAACGGCATAATAATCATCATTAAAAACTTTAGTTAAATTTTTGATCTCCAATAATGGAGTTATCATCTTTTTTTTAGGCTGTACCTGATTTGTTGTTTTATCGTTCACGCTTTTTTCCTCATAACAACAAGCCAAAAAAAACGAGACGGAAAGATTTAAAATCCTCCCGTCTAGAATGTATAAGTTAATTAATTGACATTTTCAAACGGCTATTTACCCGTTTTTAATTTTGTCCATGTGCGAGTGATCACACGTTCAAGTTTCGGTTCTTTTACCGTTAAAGTGAATAATTTTTCCATCACTTCTGGTTTTGGATAAACCGCTGGATCATTTTTCACTTCTGGCTTAACAAACTGATCATTTGCAACTTTATTAGCGCTAGCGAAATTAACATCATTAGTAACTTGAGCTGCAATTTCAGGTTTCATAACAAAGTTCAAAAACTCATGAGCCTCATCAGGATTTGCAGAATCTTTTGGAATAGCAAAAGTATCAAAGAATACTAATGCACCTTCTTTCGGAATTTGATATCCAACATGCACACCATTTTTAGCTTCGTTAGCTCTATCACGGGATTGTAAAATATCACCTGACCAACCTAAAATCACACAAATATCACCATTAGCTAAATCAGTAATATATTGAGATGAATGGAAATAACGGATATTTGGTCTTACTTTTTCCAACAATTCGTAAGCTGCGCCAGTATAATCTTTTGCATCAGTACTATTTGGATCTTTACCTAAATATTGAAGAGCACTTGCTAAGATTTCAGTTGGCGCATCTAAGAATGCCACACCACAATCTTTAAGTTTTTCCATATTTTCAGGTTTGAAAACTAAATCCCAACTGTCAACAGCAGCATCCTCTCCAAGACGTTCTTTAACTTTATCAATGTTATAACCAATACCAGTAGTCATCCATACATATGGGATTGCATACTTATTATCTGGATCATGGTTAGCCATTAATTTCATTAAATTAGGATCAAGATTTTTCCAATTAGGCAATTTACTTTTATCTAACGGTAGATAAATATCAGCTTTAATCTGTCTAGCTAAAAAACTATCTGAAGGTGAAACCACATCAAAACCAGAATGACCGGCCATTAATTTACCTTCAAGCGCTTCATTGGAATCATACACATCATAAACCAGTTTAATACCAGTTGATTTTTCAAAATCAGTGATTGTGCTATTACCAATTTGACCTGCCCAATTATAAAAATGCACGACACGGTCTTTAGCTACAGCAGTTTGAGATAATGCTAGTGATACACCAGCGATGATTGAAAGAATTGTTTTACGTTGAGTAAACATGCTCACCACTTCTCCTCTAGTTAGGGATATTACATGTTAGACACAAGCCCATTGTTAAATACAACGGACCCCCAAATTTTACCACTATTACTCGTTAAATAATATGGTGAAACCGAGGTAATCAGGCAATCACAAGTCATTAATATAATTAATGAACATGTAGAGCTAACCTTGCATTACGAGGGATAAAATACCTTTTTTTTTTCAGATGTCTACTTAAAAAATCAAATATTCTAAGATTAAGGGTTGAGTGAATAGATTTTAATCAATCAACCCATAGTTAGCTAGTTATTAACAATTAATTTACTTTTTTTATTCGGCGTTGGCTTGCAGAACTTTTAAATCAGGTTGCCAAATTCGATATTTAACGGTCACATCATTTGGTACATAAAATACCAATGGCAATTGACTGTTATAATTTAATAAACCTAAATTATGATTGATGGTCACAAATTGATTTTTGCTGGCACTGTCAGGGCAAGCCATCATAGTTGAAATATTACCTTTTACTTCATCAACTTCGTAATAAGAATATCCCCAACCTTTAAGTTCCTTTTCTTTAATTATTCCTGCTAAATGATTCACATTACAATCAACGTTCATATTTTTACCAACAAATATTTCTACTTTAGCATTAGTTTCATCTTTTAAAGTTGGAAGATGAATCACATAACGAGTAGCGCCTATTTTAGCATCAGGATATGGCGCGATTTGATTTAATTTTTGCACGACTTGTGGTGTTTTTTGCGTATTTGCGCAAGCAGATAACGCAATCCCCATCAAGGCTAATAGCATTAATTTTTTCATTTTATGTCTCCAAGAAAATTGTCTATTTGATACGACATCGTATGCTTTTTAAAACATAATGCGTATAATAACATTATCTAGATTAAAAAATATGAGGTAAAAATGCCAGCAGAAAAAAAAACTGATGACTTACTAAAGTTAATTCTAAACCTATTATTGATAGGTTTACTGATAATAGTAACTTATCGGGTGATTGAAGTATTTTTGTTTGGCTTTTTTTGGGCTGTGATGGTCGTTATTGCAACTTGGCCGTTAATGATAAAAATCCAACAAAAACTTTTTAATAAACGTTGGTTGTCACTCTTAGTGATGGCATTAATCCTAGCATTTGTTTGTGTTATTCCTTTTATTCTTATCATTAGTAGTGTGGCTCAAAATGGGCATTACCTTATCGAATGGGTTAGAACACTGTCTCACAGAGAATTACCTACCTTTGACTGGCTAATAAATATTCCAATGTTTGGTGAAGAACTTCATCAAAAATGGCTTGAAATTATCAAAACTGATGGTTCAGAATTAATATCAGATATTCAACCCTATATTGGTATAATGATTGGCTGGCTTTTAGAACAAGTAACTAATATTGGTGTTTTCATTTTTCACGCTGGTGTCATGATTATTTTTAGCCTACTACTGTTCCTTAAAGGTGAAAGCATCACTAAATATGTCTATCTTTTAGCTAATCGTTTATCTAAACAATACGGAACAACTACTGTTACCTTAGCAGGTCAATCAATACGTGCGGTTGCATTAGGAGTAGTTGTCACTGCTATTACATTAGCTTTAATTGGTGGATTAAGCTTTATCATAACTAAAATGCCTTTTCCTGGCATACTAACTTTAGTTTTATTCATCTGTTGTGTTGCACAAATTGGACCGGTTATAGTAATGATTGGCTGTATCATTTGGCAATTTTGGGATGGGCATATGGTTTCGGGTATTGTATTAATTGTAGTTGCCATCATATTAACAACACTAGATAGCGTAATGCGAGCATATTTAATTAAAAAAGGTGCAGATCTACCTTTCTTACTTATTCTATTTGGAGTAATTGGAGGTATTCTGGCTTTTGGTATTATGGGATTATTTATTGGTCCGGTTGTACTGGCATTAAGCTATAAAATTATTCAAACTTGGGTTAATGAACAATCTTAAAAATAGCATCAATAATTTGAATAAAAACAGATTGATTTGACTATAGACAAACCGATGATAATCAGGAGTGTTATTTTCTGACATAATTTATGATATTCTACACTTTGTGTCAGTTTTAATGATATTTAAATCATGCGAATACCATTTATAAAATATAACCATCAAAAACATCTAAATGAAATAGCAAAACTTCAGCAAAAAGCTGAACAATACCAAATTGTATACGATCCAAAATCTTATAGAATTGCATTGTTTGAACATATCAAAAAAGCTCAACAGCGCATCTATATTGTTGCACTTTATTTAGAAAAAGATGAAGCAGGCCGTGAAGTACTTGACGCGCTTTATCAAGCAAAAACAGAACGACCAAATTTAGATATCAAGATTTTTGTTGATTGGCATCGCGCTCAACGTGGACGAATTGGTGAAGATAAAACTCAAACGAACGCAAGATATTACTATGATCTAAAACAACAACATCCAAATATTGATATACCTATTTATGGTGTACCGGTCAATCGCCGAGAAGTACTCGGTGTACTACATTTAAAAGGCTTAATTATTGATGATACCGTAATTTATAGTGGTGCAAGTATAAACAACGTATATTTACACAAACTTGATAAATACCGTTATGACAGATATCACTTTATAACCAATAAAGCGCTATCCGACACCATGGTTAGTTACGTAAATAATAACTTTTTGACACTTGAAGGCGTGCAACGTTTAGATGTTAAAGAACATAAAACACGTAAACAAATCAAACCAGAAATTAAAACATTACGTCAACATCTTACCGATGCCAATTACCAGTATAGAGCAGATACTGATAACGATACACTATCCGTATCACCAATAGTAGGGCTTGGGCGTAATAATCAACTCAATAAGATTATCCACCATTTAATAAATATTACTGAACAAAAAATCACATTTTGTACACCTTATTTTAATCTACCAAATATATTAGTGCGTGATATTATTCGCCTACTAAGAAAAGATAAACAAGTTGAAATTATTATTGGTGATAAAGTTGCTAACGACTTTTATATTCCCGAAAATCAGCCTTTTAATATCTCGGGTGGATTACCTTATTTATATGAAATAAACTTAAGACGTTTCGTTGAACGTCTACAAAATTATATAGATAAGGAGCAATTAATAATTAGATTATGGAAAGATAAAGATCAAACCTATCACTTAAAGGGTATTTGGGTCGATGATGAATGGATGATGATTACTGGTAATAACCTTAATCCTAGGGCATGGCGTTTAGATCTGGAAAATGCGATATTAGTCCACGACCCAAAACATGAATTGCAAAAACAGATTAACCAAGAACTTGTCACAATCCGTGAAAAAACTACCTTAGTCACGCATTTCCAACAAATTCAAGCTAGCCAATTCTATCCAAAACAAGTACATAAATTAATTAAACGTTTAAGCCGAATTCGGGTTGATAGGATTATTAAACGTTTATTGTAATAATCAGTTTAAAACACAAATAAATAAGCTATTTGTAATGGGTTCACAAATAGCTTATATTTTAATTAAATTTTATTTTGTTGTAAGCTAAGCACTGTTCTGGCATTTGAAGCACTGGTAGCAATAATATCAATTACACCAGAGCGAAGCGCACCTAAAATTGCTGTCGCCTTAGTATTTTCAGATGCAATGGCAATAACACAAGGAATATTACGTAATTCATCAATACTTAAACCAATTACCCGATCATTCATGGTTGTGTCAACAGGATTGCCATTAATATCAAAGAAACCATACCCCGCTATATCACCTACTACGCCTTGATTCAAAGTTGCAAAAGTAACTTCCTGTGGAGTAAACCAGCCTAACTGCACCATGTAACAGTTTTCATTCATATCGCCAATACCCACTAAAGCAATATCAGCTTTTGAAGCGCGTTCTATCGTATCTTTAATAACTCTATTTTGCATAAACGCACGTTTTAGTTCTCGATTTTCAACATAAGCTGGTGCATATAAAGTTTCACTACTTGCACTGAATTTTCGTGCTAGACTTCGACTAATATGATCGGCGTCAATGATTTCTCCGACTCGCTGAGTACCGCCAATACCACAAATAAATTTGCACTGTTTTTCAGGAAAAACACCGACATGGCTAGCAATAGCGGCGACATTACGTCCTTGCCCAACCGCTACTGTCATACCATTTTTTAAGGTGCTTGATAAATAGTTAGATACCAATGCAGCAACTTGTCGTCGTTGCTCATCTTCATCTTGATGATCTAAAGCAATCAATGCACGTTTGATACCAAAATTATTAACAAATTGCTGTTCAATACGCGAACTAAAAACTGGATGATATTTGACATTAATTTCAACAATGCCTTCTGCTCTCGCTTTTTTTAGCAGGCGACCTACTTTAATACGTGAAATACCAAATCGTTGGGCAATCTCTTCTTGAGTTTGTTCATATTCATAGTATGCAACGGCAATTTCAGTAAGTAGTTCTGACTCTTGTTTATCTTCAAATATATCCATTAGGCTTGCCTTTTATTATTACCTTAAATTTTCTGATTAATAACAGATAATATATTACAAAAACCTCTAGCTTGCCATGCACTACGACCAATAAATAATCCATCAATATTCGGTTTGGTAATTAATAATGTTGAATTTTCGAGATTTACACTACCCCCATAAAGTAAAATTACTTGATTAGCAGTATCTATATCATAAATTTCAATCAATGCTGAACGTAATTTAGCATGGATATATTCTGCTTCATCAGGGGTAGCTGGTAGCCCTTGTTCACCAATTGCCCATATTGGTTCATAAGCAATAATTGTCTTAATCACCTGATTTTTATCAATGCCCGATAAAGCAATCTTCATTTGTTTAACCACAGTTTCGACAGATACACCCCAGGATTTTTCTTGAGCACTATCACCTATACAAATTAATGGGGTTAAATTATAGTTTAAAGCAGCATGGACTTTTTTATTCACAGAGCTATCTGTCTCCGCAAAATATTCTCGCCGTTCGGAATGCCCTATTTCAACTATGGTGGCACCAGTATCGGCAACCATATTGGGTGAAATTTCACCGGTGAAAGGCCCCGATTGGGCGAAATGCATATTTTGCACGCCAGTTAAACAGTTAATCTGGTGATTATTGATATAATCAGTGACATCCCGAACACAAGTAAATGGTGGAATAACAAATGGTTGAATATGACTTTTCAGATTTTCCGGATAAAAGGTTTTAAGTTGTTCACAAAAAAGTAACGCCTCAGCTAAAGTTTTATTCATCTTCCAACTTGTACCAATATAGATTTTTTTCATATTCAACCTTCCAGTATCAACTAAATATTATTTAAAACTCGTTAATTCAAATCAATAGCAAAGCCATTGATTAGGATATCGTTTTGAGTTGTTGTAAAAATACATTCATAATCATCCAAGCCGATTCAGAGCCGGGATCTCGATGACCAACTGCACGTTCACCTAAGCGTAACGCTCGACCTTTTTTGGCCATTAGCGGAATAGTTTTATCTGAACCTAACTTCATTTCATTTACACAATTTTCTAAAGTATTTATAGGATCATCACCTTCTTGATAATCTTTTAATATTGCAAGACCAGGAATTAAAGCATCGAGCATCGTTTTATCATTTAATTCCGCTTTTCCTCTCATTTGAACAGCTTCAACGCCATCTTGGTACATTTGACAAAATTCTTTAAATGTCACTTCTTGTTTTCCAATTATATGCGTCGCCATTTTCATGAAAAAACTGCCATATAGTGGCCCTGATGCTCCTCCAACTTTACTTAAGAGAATCATACCTACTTTTTTCATTAATTCGGCTATATCAGTTACCGATTGAGAAAGTTGAGGTAACTGTTTTTCAACCTCACGAAAACCGATGGTCAAATTGATTCCATGATCACCATCGCCAATATCTGAGTCCAATTTACTTAAGTGGTCACGATTTTCTTCAGCCATTGCAGCCAATTTTTTAAAAGTCTCAATAAAATATGATTTATTTAGCATCAGAGCACACATCTCGATTCTCCTTGTGGTTAATAAGCAACTTTAAAATAAGGGGCATCACAAGGATGATCCAACAGTTGTTTAAGCTCTTCATCAAGTTTTATAACTGAAATAGACATACCAACCATATCCATTGACGTAACATAATTACCAACTAATGATTTATAGATCTTGATGCCTTTTTCTGCTAATAAAAGATGAGCTTTTCGATAACAGATATATTGATCCATCAATGCCAGACCGCCTAGTCCATTGATTAATAACTCAATTTCATCACCCGATTTTAGTTTAGAATCAGCTAAGATATGATCGATTAATTGACTAACCACAACATCAGCCTTTTCTAGTTTAGTTCTTTCGATGCCTGGTTCACCATGGATCCCCATTCCTACTTCCATATCACCATCTTGCATTTCAAAAATCGGCTCGCCGGTAACTGGTAGGGTTGATGAAGATAATGCCACACCAATAGAATAAGTATTCGCATTGGCTTTTTGGGTAAGTGCCTTCACTTTATCTATATCATAACCTTTAGCAGCGGCACTTCCAGCAACTTTAAACACAAATACATTACCAGCCACACCACGACGATCTTGAACATTTTCCGATGAATAAATATCATCAGTTGTGGTTACCGTTTCGACGCGAATTCCCTCTTCGGCAGCAAGTTCGGCAGCCATATCAAAGTTCATTACATCGCCGGCATAATTTCCATAAACAAAAAGGCATCCCTTGCCGGCATCGACAGCTTTTACCGCTGCATAACAATATTCAGGGGATGGTGAGGTATTTACATTACCCACCGCCGCCGCATCAGCAAAATCTTTACCAACATAGCCTAAAAAAGCAGGTTCATGACCAGAGCCACCACCAACGATAATTCTTACTCTTGGTTCTGAGCTCATTTTTTTACTCACAATTACTCGATCACAATCTTGCTTGAGTTCCACGTAATCACTGTGTGCTAAACAGTAACCTTCTAACAGCTCTTCAACCACATCATAACCATCATTAATTAATCTTTTCATTGTGTTACTCCTTTCTATCCTTCAACTTTTGTCTTTTACTTAAGAAACAAGAAAAAGTGACAAAACATATCCACCTACAATACCTGCGCTAACCGCAGCAACGATATTTTTAACTGATTTACGCTTACTGCCACCGGTTAATGCTGAAGCAACCCAAACACCAACACCTGCGGCTAACCCCTGATCTACCCAAACGGTACCACTTTGAGTAATCATAGGTGTTGCTATACCATGATTGATACACCATACGGTACCGACAATAAATGCCGCGGCCATCCACCCACCGATTGGCCCCCAATTATCAACCATTCGTCCCCAAGCCATTCGAATAACAAATGGGAAAATAAAACCACCGATTAACGTTGCAATAGCTAATTGTATTGTCATAATCACTCACTCCTTAATCCTAGATTGAACTCTTTTTTTGAAAAATTTTAATTCTTTTAGCGCGTAAAATTTTCTCTTTGGCTTCTTTTAATTTTTCAAAATCAGAACGTCTAAGTCCTGGTTCTCTAGGATTTTCATTAACAAACTCTTTTTTCTTGGCCATGTCTTTTTCAATAAATGCTGCAGTGATTCCACCTAAAGCAGCGCCACAACCAACTAATAAAATTGTCGGTAAAGAGGTTGAAAAAGCATCGCCTCCCTGAATAAAGGTATCTCTCATAATTCCGCAGACAGCAATCGCTAATCCCATATCAACGAAAGCAGCATCATCTTCGTTACCGGTTAAATTAATGTAATGATTCATATACCACATTGGCCCAATAATGATTACCGCCGCAAGATAACCACCAAAAATGCCATAAGTGCCTAATTGTGACCAAACAGCCATCACTATCATGCCCGCGATACAATAACCAACAAAACTTCGAAAAAATTTCATATCCATTCTCTCTCTAAATATTTTGTAACTCAGCTAAAATACCTTCTACATCGTTATCAACCATAGCTTGAATTGATGCAACAAAAGCACCTTCAACTAATGGTGCATCCACTAATGTGACTTTACTTTTTAATTCTTCATCTTCAATAAGATCAATTGCGGTTTCTGTACTTAAAATTGCACTACCAATATCTGCAAAAATAAGAATATTCTTATGTTGGTTTGATTTTTTGATAATGTTATAAATCGCGACAGAGTCTGTTCCTAAACGACCATCTTGTGTACCTCCAGCTGAAAAGATTTTCACATCCCCTGTTGAATCAACCATTTCCTCAATCATCTCTTTTAACCCATCGGTTATCTTCTTGCTATGAGACACTAATATAATACTGATCATAAAACCTCCGAACAAATGTTTGGTTATTTATCTTTTGTTCAATTATAGTCAATAAATTTACTCCGAAAATGGTTTTATGATAATTTTGTGACTAAGATCTAAATATTTATCGTTGAATACTTATTTTGTTTTGATCAAATCGGGATGAATAAAATGTTATATATGTATAAGAAAATTGATTAATTGAAATAATAATAGAAAAATATAAATGAATAAGTGGATTTAAAAAGACTATACAATGATCATAAGAACAACAAAAAAACAAAAGATTAAACAGTTGTACACATCATACTGTTATTAAATTAGAATTTCTTAATTTTTGAGTCTCAAAAACCCCGTTCCTCAACTTTTTTGCATAATAAAAAAATTTGAAACTGATTAATTAATCTTTCAGGATAAATATCATATAATTTCTATAAAAATTATATGGATATGTGATCAGTTATTATATTTTAAACGTCTAAACAATTAACTGGATGTGATATATATCTTGTTATTTAAAATTATATTTTCTAAATAAAGCTGTAAATTTTTTTAATTTGGAAATATTCAAAGATAAAAATTGTGTTTTAGAAAGGTTCAAATAAAATAGATTCTGATTTATCATACAATTTTATAAGAATCATATTTATTTTGTTAATAATAATTTTGAAAAATAGCTTTGTAAGCTATAGTCTCATCAAGTAGCTAAAATACAAGATACCTGATGAGTTTTAAATATTAGAAATTAATTTCTGTACCAACAAAGTAACGACGACCTTCTAATGTTTTACCGAAGTCATCGTTAGAAACATCTCTATCAAATAAGTTATAAACGCCACCATAAATTTTAGCATTTTGATTTATTTGGAAAGATGCACCCACATCCCAGAAAGTATAACCTGGATATTCAATTTTTTTACCACTACGATCCGTAGTTGTTTCCACGCCGTAATAGGCAACTTTAGTCCATAAATCCAATTGTTGGGTTAGATTCCAATCAAGCTGGGTATTGAATTTTTGCTTAGGTGTACGATTTAAAGGTTTACCTTTATTTTTACCAGTTTTTTGTTCTGTTTTAGTCCAAGAATAGTTAGAACTTAGCAAGAAATCAGTAAACAATGGTGTTTTAAATGATAGTTCTAAACCTTTAAGATCTGCTTTATCCACATTCTCACGGCCTTGAACAAAATCAAATTTTTCTCTATAACCATTGATTTGGCAATTTCTTGATCCTGCATTACCACGACAAATATAATAAGACTGGATTTTATCTTTATATTTAGTATAAAAAGCTGTTGCAGATGCATCAATACCATAATCATTGGTATAACCAACCCCTATTTCAAATGAATCCGTTTTTTCAGGTTTTAAATCGGGATTACCCATTATCATTCCTTTATTACCTGTTCCAGATCCACCTGTAACCTGTCCCCAATCTGAGACAACTTGGCGTAGTTGTGGTGTTGCAAATCCAGTTGAATAACCACCTTTTAAAGTAAAGTTCTCATCAATATTCCAGACACTATAAACTCTTGGATTCCAGTTGCTACCATAATTTTCATCTTTGTTATAACGCAAACCAGCCGTTATACTCCAGTTATCAAAAATACTTATTTCATCCTCAGCAAATAATGCATAACTCCAACGATCAATTTTTGTTAGAGTTTTGTTTAACTGATTACCTTTATCATGAAGTTCTTGATAAGTATATGCTCCACCAGCAGTTAACATATTAATCGAGAAAGGAATTGTCATACGTGAGTCAACGTTAGTATTACGAATTTTCATTTTTCTTTCAGGATTATTATTACCTTCATGAGAAATAAAGGATGTCGTTGATATATCGCCAAATAAACCATTATGCGTTAAAGCAAAAGAGTTGCGACGGTTATCTCTATTAAAATCACCGCGATTAACTGGTCTTGTTTTACCACCTGAAGCATTACTGTTTTGTAAAGAGCGTCCAAAATCAAGATCAAATGTCTGAGTATCTGTAGCATTAAGTGATAATTTACCATTCAAGCTGCGTAATTTCTGTCCAGAATGACCATTTAAAAACTCATCTTCATGACGATTTGTGTATTGGCCATATAATTGAATACCGAGAATATCGTCAATAATTGGTCCCATCGTTGAAAAACTACCTACATAGGTATTTTTCTCATCAGAACGATAAGGCACAATTGATTCAACCCTTAAACCACCGTGCCATTTGTTGGACACTTTTTTAGTAATGATATTAACTACCCCACCCATAGCATCTGAACCATATAGAGAAGACATAGGTCCACGGACAACCTCTATACGCTCAATAATGGTTAATGGAGGTAACCAGCCTTGTTCGAAACCAGAATTATCACTATTTGGTCTAGTTTCACGAGTACTAACTTTCTTTCCATCAATTAATAATAATGTATATTTAGCATCCATACCACGAATACTAATATCGGTCGAATCGCCGCCACCAGTTATTGTGACACCAGGAATGTCTTTCAGAGCATCGGTAACATCACGATAAGGTTTTTTGCTAATTTCTTCCGGCGTGATCACCGAAATTGTTGCTGGAGCTTCCTTAATTTGTTGAGAAAATCCTGATGCTGTCACCACCATAGTATCAGTATTTTTATCATCAGCTGCCATGGCTAAACCAGATAATGATAATAAAATACTTGTATTTAAGACATGTGTAACCAACTTAAACTTTGTACTCATTGATATAACCCTATTAATTATATTGATATTTTGCAAAGCAACCCGCAGGCAACAATATATCATATGAGAATAATTATCAATATCTTTACTGAAAATTATTTATTACTAGACAATTATAATACCTTAAACAATAATAGTTATCATTTGCATCAAACATATAGGAACTAATTATGAATACCAAAAAAAAACTATTATTGAGTACTTTAGCAGCATTAATGTTAGGTTTGACTGGTTGTCAATCATCAATTACAGTAAATCCAGACAATAAACAATCAGTTGTTGTGCCAAAATCACCTAATAAAATTGTGGTGATGAATTATGGTGCTTTAGATACTTTAGATGCATTAGGTAAAGGTTCGATTGTTATAGGAACACCTCTTTCTGTTCTTCCTTCTTATCTTGAACAATACAAGAGTACAAGAATCACCGATACAGGTAACATGAAAGAACCAAACATTGATGCAATCAAACAAGCTAAGCCACAACTTATCATCATTGATGGTCGTCAAGCGAGTCGAACTGAACAATTATCTAAAATTGCACCGGTAATTAATTTAAGTGTTGATGCAAAAAATTACCTTGAATCAACCAAAAACCATATCAATGTTTTAGCAAATATTACAGGTACAGAAGAAAAAGCTAGAAATTTAATTCAATCACTTGATGTAAAAGTTACTAATGCTCAAGCTGTTGCTAAAGCAAGTCATAAAAAAGCAATTGTAGCTATTCATAATGACGGTAAAATGATTCTAATTAATGGAAGTTCAAGCGCAGCATTAATTCATGATGTGTTAAAAGTAAAACGTGCTGTACCATTAGCCCCAAAACCCACAAATGGTAAACCGAAACCAACCTTTATTGATAACAGTTATATCAGTAGAGTTAAACCAGATATTATTTATGTAGTTGATAGAAGTAAAGCCATCGGTCAATCAGCAATGAAAAATAGTTACTTTAATCCAGCATTGTTAGCTAAAAGCAAAACTGAAGTTATCTATTTAACACCAGATCTTTGGTACTTATCAGGTGGCGGCGCTGAAAGTCTAGATAGACAAATAGATGAAGTAATAAATGCATTAAAATAACCTCTTTTATCCTAAATTAACTTCCTATAATAATTCAAGCCTTTATTCATATAAGGGCTTCTTTAATTTGATTCCATAGATATTGACCACAACTAACTAAAAATTTTTATTTCGATCAATTTAAATGTGTTAAAATACTCACCTATTGTCTTAATCTAATTTGATAGATCGTTAGATTCTCGATAAATACCCCAATAAATTTTGAAATTACTAAAATTACTATGAATATGTCATCCCCTACTATTGGATTTGTGAGCCTTGGTTGTCCTAAAAATCTAGTTGACTCTGAGCGAATTTTAACTGAACTGCGTACTCAAGGTTATCAAGTTGTACCGAATTATGACAATGCTGATTTAGTTATTGTTAATACTTGTGGCTTTATTGATAGTGCGGTGCAAGAATCATTAGAAGCCATCGGTGAAGCGCTAACCGAAAATGGTAAAGTGATTGTGACCGGTTGTCTTGGTGCGAAAGAGGATCAAATTCGAAATGTTCATCCTAAAGTCCTTGAGATATCAGGACCACATAGTTACGAAGTAGTACTTGAACATGTTAATAAATATGCACCTAAACCTAACTATAATCCATTTACTAGCCTAGTGCCACAACAAGGGGTTAAATTAACTCCGAAACATTATGCTTATTTAAAAATATCTGAAGGTTGTAACCACAGTTGTACATTTTGTATCATCCCTTCTTTACGAGGAGAAATGGTTAGTCGCCCTATCGGTAATGTACTTGATGAGGCAAAACGTTTGGTTGATAGTGGTGTGAAAGAGCTTTTGGTTATTGCTCAAGATACTTCTGCTTATGGTATAGATATAAACAATCGCACCAACTTTTGGAATGGTATGCCGTTAAAAACTGATATTCATACCCTTTGTGAACAGTTATCTACTCTTGGAATATGGGTACGACTACATTATATGTATCCTTATCCTAGTGTCGACAATTTGATTCCATTAATGGCTGATGGAAAAATCTTACCTTATTTAGATGTTCCATTACAGCATGCCAGCCCTACCGTTTTAAAATCAATGAAACGTCCTGGTTCAATTGAAAGAACTTTGGAACGAATTCATCATTGGCGTGAAATTTGCCCGGAAATTACTTTGCGTTCAACCTTTATTGTTGGTTATCCGGGTGAAACTGAGCAAGATTTTGAGTTATTACTCGACTTTTTAGAAAAAGCGCAATTAGATCGCGTAGGTTGCTTCCCTTATAGTCCTGTTGAAGGTGCGGCGGCAAATCAATTAGCAGATCAGATACCAGAGGCGATAAAACAAGAACGCTTCCATCGTTTTATGAAATTACAACAAACGATTTCGACCCAAAAACTACAAAATAAAATTGGTAAAACATTATCTGTTTTGATTGATGAAGTGGATAAAGAAGGTGCTATCGGACGAAGCATGGCCGACGCGCCAGAAATAGATGGTGTTGTCTATTTGAATGAAGAGGAAAATGTTAAAGTCGGCGATATTGTTCAAGTCAAAATCGAACATTCGGATGAATATGATTTATGGGGTACTGTAAAACAGTAAATAAATCCAATGAAACTACATTATCGACACGAAATAAAAAACTTGATTACTTTGGCTATACCGGTCATGATTGCACAAATATCGCAAACAGCAATTACGTTTGTTGACACCATTATGGCGGGTAATTACAGCAAAACTGCTCTTTCGGGGGTAGCTATTGCTGTATCAATTTGGTTGCCTACTGTTTTGTTTGGCCAAGGATTATTAACGGTTTTAACCCCTATAATCTCTAACCTAAATGGTGCAGCCAAACGTGAACAAGTAGCCGATCAGACTCGTCAAGGAGTGGTGATTGCTTTAATCTTATCCGTTATTATGATGCTCGTTTTGTATAATTCGGACAAAATAATTAGTTTAAGAAGCTCAAGCGATCATCCTATTGATCCCGAAATGGTTGAGGTAGCGGTTTCATTTTTACGCGCAATTATGTGGGGTGTTCCAGCATTCTTACTATTTTTAGTTTATCGTAATCAATGTGAAGGTTTATCTAATACCAAACCGGCTATGGTTATTATATTCATTGCATTACTAGCCAATATTCCAATTAACTATGTGCTAATTTATGGCAAATTAGGATTGCCAGCTTTTGGTGGTGTGGGATGTGGTATAACCGCAGCAATAATTTTCTGGCTGATGTTTGGCTTAATCCGAATATATACTTTAACTGCAGCTAGTCAGCGCGATATTCGTAAAACACCAGTAACAAAACTCATTGATTTCGCTATCATCAAGAAAATAGTTGTGCTAGGTACCCCTCTTGCATTAGCCTATTTTTTTGAAATGAGCTTGTTTGCAGTGGTCGCGTTATTTATTGCGCCACTTGGCCAAATAACCGTCGCTGCACACCAAATTATCTTTACAATTAGCAGTTTAACTTTTGCCATACCATTATCGTTAGGTGTTGCAACCAGTATCCGTGTCGGTTACTTATTAGGTAAAAATGAGCCGATATTAGCCAAACAAACTGCTTATATAAGCTTAGCAATATCGTTTATGATAGCCGTCGTAATCGCATTAATTTTGGTCATTTTCAGATCACCAATTATTACCATCTTTACCCATGAGATTGATGTTATAGCTATTTGCCTACAACTTATTATTTTACTTGCCATCTATCAAGCATCAGATTATTTGCAAGTCGTAGCAAGTAATGTATTACGTGGTTATAAAGATACTAAAAGCATCTTTTTTATTACCCTAATCTCTTATTGGGGAGTCGGATTACCGGTTGGATATATCTTAGGATTAACCGATCTTGTTATGAAGCCAATTGGCGCAGCTGGTTTTTGGATAGGAATTATATTAGGACTAGCTGTAGCCGCCTTCTTACTTATTGCTAGAATGGTCTACATTCAAAAACTACCGCAAGATATGATATTAAAAATAGCCTCAAGATAATAAAAACAAAATTCCTCGCCAAATTTATCAAAAAATATTGAAAGTTTGGCGACTATTTTATCTGAAAATCTTAATAATTATAATCAATTATAACTTATTAATTATCACAATAAAAAAATTAGCCTAAATTTATATTGCATAAAATTTCATTATTTATATAATTTTCTAACTTTTTAACTTATTGTTTTAACATGGATTTGTTTTCGTGATATTTATCAAAAAAGAATTATTTTCACATATTGTTTGTATCGGTCTTTCTGTTTTATTAGTTTACTTATTAGGTTACCCACAAAGATTTGATAGAATACTACTTACTTATTTTTCTCTAATTTTTTTAGCTAGATTCACATTTTTCCGTTTTTTATTAGGATTATTATTTGTTATTGCCGCACTTTATTTTCCGATAGGATTTTATTATGGAAGTCCCAATGTTGCTGTGGTAAGTGCAGTATCAGAAACTGATATTGATGAAATACAAGAATTTTGTTCGCAATTACCCCTTTACTTTTATTTTATACCATTATTATTGGTCATAAGTTTTATTCTTTTTTTTAAAAAATTTCAATTTCCTAAAAAAGGAAATTATTACATTATTGCTATAGCATTACTTATCTGTCTTTATAGACCAGTCAAAGGAGTCATAAAATATCAACCAACTACATTGACTAGAATCACAACAACCGTATTAGATAATTTTAAATATCCTTTTTTTGAATTTTGTCTGGATTTATATTCAAGTATAAAAATATATCTAACGGAAAAACAAGAACAGCTTAAGCAACTACAACAAACTAATACAATATCAATTGTTTCCGTAAATCCTCAACATAAAACTTATGTTGTTATCATTGGTGAAAGTGTTCGTAAAGATTATATGAGTGCTTATGGCTTTAAATATAACAATACCCCTTTTACCGATAATAATGCCTCATTAATTTGGGATGGATTAATCGCTCCCGCATCAAACACCCAATCTTCAATTCCGCATTTAATTAGTCAATCTAGTTATTTAGATAATCGTGAAGTCAATGCCCAATTAAATAATAATATTATTACTATTGCTAATGATGCGGGATTTGAAACCTATTGGCTATCTAATCAAGGAAAATTAGGTAGAATGGAAATAACGATACCGAGAATTACAGCTTATAGTAAGAATATCTTCTATACCAAAAAAGGCGAATACAATGGTAAATCATCCCGCGGTAAATACGATACTTTACTTTTACCTGAATTAGATTCCTTATTAACGCAACAGCACGATAAACCTAAACTTATTGTTATGCACTTAATCGGTTCCCATCCTCATTTTTGTAAAAGACTACAGTTTGATGTGCAATTTGATCTTAACAATAAAAACGTTTCCTGTTATGTCAGTAGCATTAAAGAAACGGATGACTTGATAAAATCAACAGTAGAGATATTAAAAAAACATAATGAAGATTACTCTGTAGTTTACTTTGCAGATCATGGGCTTTCGCACACTGAACAATATCAAGACTTAAGACACAATTGGGAATATCAAAATAGTTTTCAAGTGCCATTGATATTTTTTGATTCAGGTGAAACCAATCAAATTAAAATTAATAAACAAATTTCAGGTTATCAATTCGTTTATTTATTAAGTCATTGGATGGGGATTCAATTGAATGTCCAACATGATTATATGCAATATGATTTGACTGATATACCAGAACAAAAGAATATTCAAATCAAAGATTGGAAAAACAAACTATATCCATTTGATAATTTGAAAAAAGATCCTAATCCATTTTAAATAATCAATTTTTAGTTAAAAATTACTATACCATCACTAAATTAATAGTGATGGTTTTTACATTTAGTATTGCTGAAAAATAACAATATCCCTATAGATTAATCCATTAATTACCATCTATCACTCAAAACAAATATCATCACCAATATTTAATTCAGGAAAAACAGCTGGTTCAACTTCTATGGCACCTGGCAAGGTGCCATCATCACTTAATTTAAAATAGATAGAAATATGCCCTAATTCTTCAAAGTTTCTATTAGCCTCACTACCAACCTTTTTGATGGTATATTTATGTCTACCTAGTCTGAATTCTTTACCCGCAACTAATGTTTGATTAGGCTTTTTATGAAACTCATGTATCACACAAATTTCACGTAAATCAGGTGTTGCCATTGGACCAAATAAAATAATCACTTTTTCTTCTTTGAATTCTGAAACAATAGAACCAATTTCAGTAATGGTACTCTTTGCCATAATTAATCCTTTTAATATTTAATACATTCCAAAACTCATTACCCATGCAACAACCACAGCTAATATCCCGGTTAGCATACGGCTATAGAGTACTGCTGGTACGCCAAATTGAATGGTTTTAGGTTCGGCTTCTCCTAAAGACAAGCCAACCGGAATAAAGTCACACCCAGCCTGCGCATTAATCGCAAATAACGCAGGTAGTGCATAAGCAACTGGTATTGCACCAATTGCAATTTGTGAACCAATCAAGACCCCAATAACTTGAGCTATAACCGCTCCTGGTCCAAGAATTGGGGATAGAAATGGTAAGCTACAAATGAACGCAATTACCATCATCCCCCATATTGAACCAGCTAAAGGTGACAAGGTGGTAGCTATAATCTGGCCGATACCGGTGTAATTAATAATACCTATAAGCATGCTAATAAATGCCATAAAAGGAATAATATTTTTAATTAACATATCCGTCGAATCACGACCGGCTTGATAAAAGATTCCCATTGCTTTACCTATTCCTCGAGATAATTTTATCAATAAACCTTCTTTTTGATTTTGATGATGTTCTTGCTTTATTTGAGCATATTTTTCTTTGAATTTTTCGCGATCCAAAAGTGGATCTTTCCCCGTTTGTGTTTGAAGCTGTTCATCCTGCGTAGATGTCGTTGATTGTTCATTATTACCCTCTGATAGTAGTATGTTTTGCGGTTTCACTCCTGAAACAAAAATATCTTCAGTAATATGTTTTGCTAAAGGACCTGTCGGTGCTGATGGAATAACATCAATGGTAGGAATTTTTTTCATTGGATAAACACCAATTCGCGCGGTACCACCACAATCTATAATTGCGCACAAAATTTCATTTTCGGGAATGGCATTTTTAAAACCATCTACCGCTTCACCGCCGGAGAGTTCAGCAATTTTTTGCGCAACTGGATGAATACCACCGCCAGTCACAGACAGTATCTTATGTTTTTCTGCCGTTGGGGTTAAAGAAAAACCTGCTCCCCAGCCACCTTGGCCTCTCTCGATAAAAATTGTTTTATACATAACATCACTCTCCTACAGTTTTTCTTTACGTATCAAGAATCTGGTGATCATTTCAGTGATAACACCACGCATTAAAATAATGATAATGCCCGCCAAAAAGTAGCGTACTGAAAGACTTGAAATGTTATAACCAGCATCCATCACACCATTGGCAATGCCTAGAAATACAAATAACTCACCGGCATTGGCATAAGGGAACAAACCGGTTACAGGGTGCAAAAATGAGACTACCGAATCATAAAAAGCCGGTTTTTGTTCTTCTTTAACAAAACGACCAAAAGTATAAGCCATTGGGTTAGTCAACATTAAAACAGATAACATTGGCATTAAACTGTAACGCAATAACCTGTTTTTAGCAGAAAATTGGATAGCTTTGGTGACTCGTTGTTCACCAATAAAAGCGATTAAAGAATAAGTAAATGTTAATAACACAATCAACAGCGGCACGATGCCAGTCATAAATCCGACAAAAACTTGTCCGCCAGCCTGAAATAACCCAATAAAATGGGTTCCAAACCACTCAATATAGTCCATTATTATCTCCTTTGAATTAGTTTTTAATGTGTTGATAAGTTAAATCACCCAGAAATTTGGTTTGCCATTTTTATCATTGCTCTTTCTTCCAGCGAGAGTTTTCTCGTTTGACTTTCTTCCGTTAAGTTAATCAAAATTTGTGACAGATGATGTCCATAGAATCTTTGTAGCGGTTTAAATTTGGCAAAGACTGATTTTCCTTTTAAAAGTTGGCATTCTTTAACCATTTGGTTTTCATCGATCACCATAACTACAATCGCAGTTGCCCCTAACCATTTACGTTCAATAGATGAATAAAGCTGATGATGTTTAGAATGCAAATATTGTTGTGTGATGTTGTACATATATCTTTGATAATAGTTAATTTGCATTAAACTCAATATAGACTGCGAGACCAAAATAACACTGGCGATAATGACAATATTCATGTTTTTACCTCCGATAACAACAACTTAACTCATTGCGCTAACCACTGCTGAGTCTTATCATTCAGCAGTGGTTATATTTTTAGCCGAAGACTTCATCTTGAAGTTTGCGTAATTGCCAAACTGTGGTTGTTTCATCTAAAACAACATCATCTTCAGTTAAAAACTTACCATTTGGTATATCTCGTTTGGCAACGACATTACCGCTGATAAGACCAATTGGAATATTTTTGTTTTTCTTCATATCCGCATGCGTTTCAATTACACCACGAACACAAAAACCACCGATGCCATCAAGTCTTTCACCAATCTTGATATCCTTTTTAGCAACAGCAACTGTTTCAGATACTGGAGCACCACAAGGAACAATAGCGGTATCATGATTTAAAATAGCTTTCGCAATAGTCATTGGTGTTTCAAGACTAGCTAAATGGAAAGGACGATATAAAATGTGATGATCCCTATCACCTTTTTTCATTAAGTAATTCAATTCATTACTCACATTAGGATTTTGACCTTTAACAATGACAAAAATACCTGGCGCTAAACCATCAACATATTCAACCACGCCAAATTTATTAAGAACGCCGCCATTTTCTTTAAGGTTTAAATCTTGAAGGACCGAATCCAAGTCACCTTTAACACCATGCATGCCCACGACATCTGGGATAAATCCCATGGCATTAGAAAGTAAATTCATTTCTGCCATTGTCTTGGTACCATCTTGGAATGCGGCTAACATATGAGATGACATATGCTTTGAATCAGCTTCAGCTTGAGCTGTATCAGGGTTTGCTTCGATTTTTAACTTATTATTTTTACCTTTACCAACGACTAAAACTTCCATGCCCATTGATTTAGCAAATTCATACATCTCAAGTGTTGCTGCGGGTTCATCACCATCGGAACCACTATAGATTAGATCGGCAGCACTAAATAGTTTGTGCATCAAAGGACCTATTGTGATATCAATTTCAACATTAAGCAGAACTAGATGCTTTTTGGCTAATAATGTTTCTAAGGCAATTTTTGCCCCTACTTCCGGTACTCCTGTAGCATCGACTATAATTTCAACCTCTTTTGCTTGAATAACTTCTTTAAAGTTTTTAGAAACCAAAATATCATTTTTTTTATTTGCACACGCTTTATAGTCTTTTGCGGCTTGCTGTGCAGCTGTTAAATTGATATCACTAATTCCTGTTACACACATTCCCGGAATGGTGGCGATTTGCGCTATCATTCCTGTTCCCATTTGACCGGCACCAATAACCCCCACTCTAATTGGGTTGTCATTTTCTTCTCTTTTTAACAATTGTTTATAGATAGTCATTTTTGTTTTCTCCTTATGAAAATCAATATTAAATAGATTTAATATCTATTTATCATAAAGATAACATAACAAACTTTAACCACAATTAATAAAACATCATTATGTGACTTTTGTCACATTAAATAACATTTGTCTGTTGCGTTTAAATTTTGGCTATAAAAAAGCCTCTTTATAAAAATAAAGAGGCTTGCTAACTAAAATTTAAATATTAAATTCGTTAAAGAGTGGTATTTAAAATATATTCAGCCATTTTGTCAGTCATCACGACAATATCAATAATGTTAGAATTTAAAGCCGCCACTACCGCTTTTTCTTTATTTTCACCTGATACAATAGCAACCACGGTTGGAATTTCACGTAAATCAGTTAAACTTAAACCTATAATTCTCTGATTCATCGGGCTGTTAGCTTCTTCGCCGTCAGAAGTATAAAAGCGTGAATTACAATCGCCGACGACATCGTAATAACGAAACTCCTCAAGATCTTTGCTATTAATATAGCCAATCTCTTGCATAGTACTGTTATGATAAGGATTAGCAATACCGACGATGGCCATATCAACAGTTTTACCTTCATTAAGAACTTCATTTATATATTTATTTTTAGATAAATCTAATTTCATGGTTTGATCTTCAACTAACGCCGGTGCATAAAGATATTTACAGGTACACTGCATTTTTTTCTTAAGATCATAACAAATTTGATTAGAGTGCAAGTCAACTTCTTCTGTCCCCATACCACCAATTAAGGGGACAATAACTAGCTCTTTATGCGTAATATAAGGAAATTCATTAACAAATTTTCTAATTGTTTTTCCCCATGAAATACCTAATTTATTAACTTTCAAAATTCGTTTATTCAATGCATAAGCGGCCTTTTTGGCTAACCAATTAGAGGATTCTTCATAAGACAGATCATGGGTTGCAACAACAATCGCTTCTTCGAGTTTAAATTTAGATTCAAGTTTTTGCTCTAATTCAACTGTATATGCAGTTTCATCTTTAATAAAAATTTCAACAATACCTAAATCTTTAGCATCCTGTAATTTTTTTGAAATTATTGATCGTGAAATACCTATCTTTTGAGCTATTTGAGCTTGAGTCCAACCATACTGGTAATACCAAGTCGCAATTTTGACTAAATCTCGCTTTTCTTCCCATCTCATAAATCACTCCTGCCGATTTTTTGTAATTAACAATAGTTAATCAATATAACAAATGTTTTACCCATAGTAACATAAATCGAAAAAAATCAAATATTAGCTTAGCGGTTAATCACTAATATTAGTAAAAGACGCTTATGAAATTTAATAAACATACTTAAACAAATTAAAAATAAATAACTTATTACACTTATCACATTTTGTGATTGATTAACTGATGAAAAGAATATTTGCTAAAATGATTCCGTTTTTGGCGATATATTCATATGTCGACATAAATGACTAAATTTAATTTTTATATAATATAGCAACGAGAAGTATTCTTCATATCAACTTAACAGAATAAGTTAATTTAGTTGGACGTCTTTTACTCCACTAACATCAGATAACAATTAAAATATTTCGAGTATAGCTAAGGGATTATTAGCAGTCGTAAACTTTAATTTTGGCAAAATTGGTTATTTAAAACCGAGAAATAAAGGGGAACTATCTCCCCTCTTTTATTGCTCGTTAGAGCAAGGCGCCGATCATATCTTCAAGTTTACCCTGATCGACAGCAAAAGCATGAATTCCTTCAGGTGGTTTCTTCACTGCCATTGCATCACTGTTGTGTTGCCATCTAAATTCAGCTTCTGTCATTAATGCTGGACGTTCAACCACAGTTTGATTTGGATTTAATTTCCGCTCAACTGGTGCATGGGATTGTTGCATTTCTGCCAATAAATTAGGGGAAATTGTTAAACGGTCACAACCCGCCAACACTAATATCTGATCGAATTTACGGAAACTTGCTCCCATCACTATCGTTTTATAACCATGTTGTTTATAATAGTTATAAATATTACGAACCGATACCACCCCAGGATCTTGATCGGCAACATAAGGGTCAATTGGTTGCTTCGCTTGATACCAATCATAAATACGACCAACAAATGTTAAGGTATTACGAAGTCATAAAAATACTAAAAGTGTTTTTGCATTACTCTTATTGATGAGTTGAATTAATGGATATAACAAAGGATTAACCGATCTTATTATGTAGTCAATTGGCGTAGCTGATTTTTTTGGATAAGAATAATATCAGTTTTAGCAACAACAACATTTTTTCTTTATTGCTAAAATGATCAACAGTAAAAAGCAACCACTGAAAGTAATTTTTAAAAATAGATTCTGAATAATATATAACATTAAAAGGATTAACATAATTTTTGCTTCAATTATACAAAAATAAGTTAATCCATTACAGTAGTTATGGTCGTGCTGCGGTTCCATCAGGAGTTCGAGCATTTGTCCATGACGGTAATCCACCAATCACTGGAAATTTTTTCGCTTTTTGTTCATCAATATCGATGCCTAATCCTGGTCTATCACTTAGATAAGCATAGCCCTGATCAATTTCAGGACAACCTGGGAACACTTCTCTCAGGCCATCGTTCATTGGGGTGTATTCTTGAATACCTAGGTTAGTAATACTTAAATCAATATGCATATTGGCAGCAACACCTACAGGTGAAATATCACCAGGACCATGCCATGCGGTCCGGACACCATGTAATTCACAAAGTGTCGCTAATTTTTTAGCGGGTGTTATTCCGCCAATCATACTGATATGACAACGGATAAAATCAATTAAATGTTGGGTAATTAGATGCTTATATTCTGCAATATGGACAAAAAGTTCCCCCATTGCAATTGGTGTTGAAGTTTGTTGGCGCATAACATTTAAAAAATCTACATTTTCAGGAGCAACAGGATCTTCTAAATAAAATAAACGATAATCCTCTAAACTTTTTGCCATTTGCAGTGCTGCAATCGGTTGAATTCGTTCATGAACATCATGAATAAATTCGACATCAAAACCAATTTTATTGCGTAGATGGTCAAAAAACTTAGGAATACTGCGCGCATATGCATCAGGATCGAAATAGATACCAGCAGTTTTGTTATGAGGTGAACGTTTAGGGTGAATATTTTTGGCTTTATCATATTGAGTATTGATCAATTTGAGATCTTCAGTGCCAGCGCCACCATACATCCCCATCTGGCAACGTACATATTGATACCCCTCTTCCATGGCGGCGCGAATATTGTCTTCGGCAGCAATAGCATCCCCACCATCACAATGACGATAAAGAGGAATACCATCACGACATTTTCCACCTAACAGCTCGTAGACAGGCATGTTTGCCATTTTACCTTTAATGTCCCAAAGTGCCATGTCCATAGCAGATACAGCATTATTGATTACTGGACCATTACGCCAATAGCCACTAACTACGGCTGATTGCCATAAATCTTCGATTCGACGGGGATCTTTACCTATAAGAAATGGTTTAATGTAGTCGTTTATTGCAGCTTCAACTGCAAAAATTCGTTGGGTAAATGTTGCGCAGCCTAGACCATATAGACCGTCTTGGTTAGTTTCAATCTTAACAACAACCAAATCTATTCCACCCGGTGCTGTTAAGATAGTTTTCACATTTGTTATTTTTAACATAAAATCTCCGATGTATACTTATTTTCCAACTAACTTGTATGACATCGTATCTCGCAAATTAAAAATAACACTATCTCAGATAGTATGCAAGTTTTTTAAATTAGCATTGATCAAACTTCTTCTTTTAGTTTATTAATTGCAACAACATTGGTTTTCATTGCATTATCAAGTGAGAGTTTTGCGGTAATAACATCATGCTCTTTGATAGCCATAAAGACTTTAATATGAGCTTCAATACTTTCAAGTGTTATACCTAGCACTCGGTTCAGTTCTTCTAAATAATAATAATACACATCCTTAATAGTATGAATAATATTAATAAATATTTTGTTATGTGATGCCTCTATAATCGCGATATGAAAGTCTAAATCAGCTTGTGAATATTTTTTGTAATCATTCTTATTTATTAACATACGGTTTAGCGCTTCTTCGATTGCTAAGATATCTTGCTCATTAGCATTGATAGCAGCAAGTTCAATACATTTAAATTCAACCGTTTGTCTAAAAACCATCATGTCAGTAAATTCTTCTTGACTTAAATGCATAATGGGTTGATTAATATTCAATATTTTATTCTTATTCAAATTTTTAGAGACAAAAGAACCCATACCATGTTTTGTATAGATAATCCCCAAATCACGTAACTTTTGCACCGCACTACGAATGCTGGTACGACTGACACTAAAAAGATCGGTTAATTCAAATTCAGATGGTAATTTACTCTCTTCAGGCCAGCTTCCATCTAGTATTTTACTTAACATCTGTTCATAGACTGAATCAACTATATTATTTTTTGGAATTGATTGAATCATTACTTTTATCATCTTTTAATTGTTATTAGTGATATTACAGCCGATTGTTCCTATTTTATCAATGCTTTTAATCAATTCGTTATCAAAATTCTCGATTAATTTTGTAGACTTGATCACAAAATTAATAATCTCTTCTTGATCAAAATAAAAACTAAATGCATTCTAACAACATATTGTATGTCATAATACAAGTAAATGTATGACAATGTATCTCGCCAATACTATTAAACATACAACAAATTTTAAAGGACAAATATAATGCATAAATTATTTGATTTATCAGGAAAAACTGCTTTGATCACCGGTTCTGCACGAGGGTTAGGTTTTTCTTACGCGGAAGGTTTAGCCTCTGCTGGTGCTAATATTATACTGAGTGATCTTCATCAGGAGCCTCTTAATGAAGCGGTAAATAAATTAAAAGCTAAAGGTTATAAAGTAACTGGTTATGTTATTGATGTTGCTAAAGAAGAACAAATTATTAATGCGTTTAACCTTATGGATAAAGATGGTATTCATGTTGATATTGTCATTAATAATGCAGGAATTCAACATCGGCAACCAATGGTTGAGCTGGAATTAAAAGATTGGCAACGTGTAGTAGATATTCATTTAACCGGCACTTTTTTAGTTTCACGTGAAGCGGCTAAAAGAATGATCGCCCGTAAATCAGGCGGTAAATTCATTAATATCTGTTCGTTAACTAGTGAACAGGCTCGTCCGACGGTTGCTCCATATACTGCCGCAAAAGGTGGTATAAAAATGTTAACTAAATCAATGGCAGCTGAATGGGGGCAATTTAATATTCAAGCCAATGCGATTGGTCCTGGCTACATTCTAACTGATATGAATGAAGCTTTAATTAAAGATGAAGCTTTTGATAATTGGGTTAAAAATAGTAACCCAACAAAACGTTGGGGGAAAACTGAAGAATTAATTGGAACAGCAATATTTCTTTCTGCTTCGTCATCAGACTATATAAATGGTCAAGTAATATACGTTGATGGTGGCTGGTTAGCTGTACTTTAATTAAAAATAAATTATCTAGGTAAGAGTTATTATGAATACAAAATTATCTATAAAACGTTGGTGGTATTTGATGCCAATCATTTTTATCACCTATAGTTTGGCTTATCTCGACCGAGCTAATTATGGATTTGCAGCAGCAGCAGGAATTGAACAGGATTTAGGCATTAGTCACAGTATCTCATCGCTGATTGGAGCGTTGTTTTTTTTAGGATACTTTTTTTTTCAAATCCCTGGAGCTATTTACGCATCTAAACGAAGTGTAAGAAAACTCATATTTTGGTGTTTAATATTGTGGGGGCTTTGTGCAGCTGCAACTGGAATGGTACAAAATATTGCAATGTTAATGGCGATTAGATTTATTTTAGGTGTTGTTGAAGCAGCGGTAATGCCTGCAATGCTTATCTACATTAGCAATTGGTTCACTAAATCAGAACGTTCACGAGCAAATACTTATTTGATACTTGGCAATCCCGTTACAGTACTATGGATGTCCATCGCTTCAGGTTATTTAATTGAAGCATATGGATGGAGAGAAATGTTTATAATTGAAGGTTTACCCGCTATTCTTTGGGCTTTTTTTTGGATTGCTATAGTTCGGGATAAACCTGATGAAGTCAAATGGTTAAGCACTTCTGAAAAAGAAAGCTTACAAAATGAAATGAATAAAGAGCAAGAAAATATTGTTCCTATTAAAAATTATAGCGCGGTTTTTCATTCTCCTATCGTCATCAAACTTAGCCTAATACATGGTTTATGGAACATTGGTGTATATGGTTTAATGATGTGGATGCCATCAATCATCAAATCTGCGTCTTCGTTTGATTTAGTTTCAACAGGATGGTTAACCTCCGTTCCTTATCTAGCTGCAATTTGTTTGATGGTAACAATTTCGTGGTTATCAGATAAATTTCAGAATCGTAAACTGTTTGTTTGGCCATTACATGCAATCGCAGCAGTATCGTTTTTTACATCATATATACTAGGTATTGAATATTTTTGGGTTTCTTATTTTTTACTCATTGTTGCAGCTGCATGTATGTATGCACCATATGGGCCATTCTTTGCTTATGTTCCAGAACTTATACCTAAAAATGTTCTAGGTATTTCCATTGGTACTATAAATTGTTCAGGCGCATTAGGTTCGTTTTTAGGCGCTTGGTTTGTTGGTTATTTAAACGGTATTACTGGCAGCCCAAACACTTCCTACACATTGATGGCTTGCTCACTACTTGGTGCAGTAATTCTAATGTATAGCATAAAAAATAAAAACTAATCCTAATATATTAATTTTTCGAATAAATAATCATTGCATAAATATGTAATGATTATTCATATTCATCTAAGGTAAATATATGTAGCTTAGATTTTGATTTCTTATATAATTTTCAAATTATCAATCTACTGTTTTAAAAGATATTTTTTCTAATAATCATCAAAAAAGAATTATTTCCACATAGTTTTTTATTTGCCTTTCTGTATTACTGATTTAATTACAAAGTTAACCAGAAAGATTTAATAATATACTATTTATTTATAATTTTTTAGTCAGGTTCTCATTTTTCCGTTTTTTATTGAAATTATTATTTTTTTATTGCTGCACTTTATTTTCCGATAGGATTTTATTATGTAAGTCCCAAAGTTGCAGTGGTAAGTGCAGTATCAGAAACTGATATTGTTGAAATACAAGAATTTTGTTCACAATTACTCTTTTACTTTACTTTTATTTTATACCATTACTATTAGTCATAGGTTTATTCTTTTTTTAAAATTTCAATTCTCTTAATTAGTCAGTCTAGTTATTTTTATAATCATGAGGTCAATACAAAATTAAATAATATTATTGTTATTGCCAATGATGCAGGATTTGAAACCTATTGGCTATCTAATTAAGGAATATAAGGTAGAATGGAAATAACGGTACCGAGAATTACAGCTTATAGTAAAAATATCTTCTATACTAAAAAAGGCGAATACAACCGTAAATCATCCCGTGGTAAATACGATACTTTACTTTTATCTGAATTAGATTCCTTATTAACATAATAGCATGATAAACCAAAATTTATTGTTGTGAACTTAATTGGTTCCTATACTCATTTTTGCAAAATAATTACAGTTTGATATGCAATTTGCTCCTAACAATAAAAATGTATCCTGTTATGTTAGTAGCATAAAAGAAACAGACGATTTGATAAAATCAACAATAGAAATATTAAAAAAACATAATGATGATTACTCTGTAGTTTTCTTTGCTGATCATAGGCTTTCGCACACTGAACAATACCAAGATTTAAAACATTATTGGGAAAACCAAAAAAGTTACCAAGTGCCATTGCTATTTTTTAATCCAGGTGAAACCAATCAGGTTAAAATTAATAAGTAAATTTCAGGTTATCAATTCGTTTATTTATTAAATCATTGGATAGGGATTCAATTGAACATCCAACATGATTATATTCAATTCAATATGACTGATATACCAAGACAAAAGAATATTCAAATTTTTATATTTAAATTGATATTTATTTCAACAAATTTTTCACCTGTTCAACCACATTCTCAACAGTAAAACCAAACTTAGCAAACAGTTGATCTGCTGGGCCTGATTCACCGAAGCTTGTCATACCGATGATTTTACCGTTTAGGCCAACATATTTATCCCAGAAGTCACTAATACTTGCTTCAATAGCTAAGCGAGCCGTTACAGATGATGGTAATAGTGATTTTTTATAGGTTTGATCTGCTTATCAAAAGCATCGATTTTTTGATTGTGCCAAGGTGGGAGAAAAATTTAAAATCAAATAATAAACAATAAGTTATAAAATGGCTTTTATTAATGGGAGTTGGATATATATGTGACTAAAATAATCGATAAATGCGTTTTAAAACTAAGATTAAAATTCCTAAAAAACATAAAATAAACATATAAAAAAACTCCGCTAAAGTTATTAGCGAAGTTTTATACTATTAAGCAAACTATAATTTATTTCAACAAACTTTTCGCCTGTTCAACAATATTCTCAACAGTAAAGCCAAACTTAGCAAACAGTTGATCTGCTGGGCCTGATTCACCGAAGCTTGTCATACCGATAATTTTACCGTTTAGGCCAACATATTTATACCAGAAGTCACTAATACCTGCTTCAATAGCTAAGCGAGCCGTTACAGATGATGGTAATACTGATTCTTTATAGGCTTGATCTTGTTTATCAAATGCATCGGTTGATGGCATTGAAACCACTCTCACTTTTCTACCTGCTGCAGTTAGTTCATGATATGCAGCAACGGCAAGTTCAACTTCTGAACCAGTAGCAATAAGGATAAGTTCAGGTGTACCACTACAATCATTTAAGATATAACCACCACGATAAACATTGGCTAATTGCTGTTCAGTACGTTCTTGTTGTTTAAGATTTTGTCTTGAGAAGATAAGTGCAGTAGGACCATCTTTACGTTCAACCGCGTATTGCCAAGCAATAGCTGATTCAACTTGGTCACAAGGACGCCACGTACTTACATTTGGTGTCACACGTAAGCTTGCCATTTGTTCTACTGGTTGATGCGTTGGGCCATCTTCACCTAAACCAATTGAGTCATGAGTATAGACAAATAAAGAACGAATCTTCATTAATGCTGCCATACGGACTGCGTTACGCGCATATTCCATAAACATCAAGAAAGTGGCGCCATAAGGAATAAAGCCACCATGTAGAGCAATACCATTCATAATAGCTGACATACCAAACTCACGTACACCATAATGGATATAATTACCAGCTGGATTGGTTAAAATCTCTTTAGATCCTGACCACATAGTTAAATTACTCGGTGCTAAATCGGCAGACCCACCTAAGAATTCAGTTAATACTGGCGCAAAAGCTTCAATGGCGTTTTGAGAGGCTTTACGAGTAGCAATGGTTGCCGGATTTGCTTGTAATTTATTGATAAAATCTTTAGCAGTTTGTTGCCAATTGCTTGGTAGATCACCATTCATACGGCGTTTAAATTCTTTCGCTAATTCAGGATAAGCCTTAGCATACGCATCAAAACGAGCATTCCATTCGTCTTCACGTTGTTTACCTTTAGCTCTTGCATCCCACGCGTCATAATACTCTTTTGGAATGTCAAACGCAGGATAAGACCAATCTAACGCTTTACGAGTTACCTCAATTTCTGCATCACCAAGTGGGGCTCCGTGACTTTCATGACTACCAGCTTTATTCGGTGAACCAAAACCGATAACAGTTTTACACATTAATAATGATGGTTTATCCATCACTGCTTGTGCTTGTTCAACAGCTTCAGCTAACGCTTTCGCATCATGCCCATTAATGCCACGAATCACATGCCAACCATAAGCTTCAAAACGTTTAGCAGTATCATCTGTAAACCAACCTTCAACTTCACCATCAATTGAAATACCATTATCATCATAAAAAGCAATTAATTTGCCTAATTTAAGAGTACCAGCTAACGAACAAACTTCATGAGAAATACCTTCCATCATACAGCCATCACCCATAAATACATAAGTATGGTGATCAACAATAGTATGGCCGGATTTATTAAATTGAGCAGCTAAAGTTCTTTCGGCAATTGCCATACCGACTGCATTAGCAATACCTTGGCCAAGTGGGCCTGTGGTAGTTTCAATACCAGGAAGATGACCGAATTCAGGGTGACCTGCGGTTTTAGAATTTAATTGACGAAAATTCTTTAAGTCATCAATCGTCACGTTATAGCCAGTCAAATGTAACAAGCTATAAATTAACATTGATGCATGACCATTAGATAAAATAAATCGATCGCGATCAGCCCAATTTGGATTGGTCGGGTTATGTTTTAAAAATCCACGCCAAAGCACCTCAGCCATATCTGCCATCCCCATCGGCGCACCTGGATGGCCTGATTTCGCTTTTTGCACGCCATCCATACTCAATGCTCTTATTGCATTTGCTAGTTCGCGGT